>NZ_JBHZPE010000053.1:0-27357 GCF_042787985.1 Peribacillus sp. YIM B13481 | reverse complement strand
TGAAACGCCGTATACGCGAACCGTACGTACGGTGTTGTGAGAGGGGCGAAAATAAACTTATTTTCCCCCTACTCGATATGGCACTAACGGGGCAGTTTAGTCAGAAAGAAGTAGTTGTTTTATTGGCCGGACAATAAAGGGCTATTTAATGGAATAAACGTTTTAGGCTAACAATGTTTACTTTAAAGAATTTTCCCTGCCCTAGGTACCTTCCCCTAAGCAGTGAATAGGATAATTTTATAAGCTGTGAAGGGATTGAGAAAAATGTACTATGTACCTTATATCCAACCGTATCAATATCAAAACCCTTATTATGTTAATGTACCAATGTATAACTATGTAAGAAATCCTGATTATTGGAGTGTTAATAATGCTAACCAATTGGGTTTTTTACAATCTTCAAACGGAAGAAATAATATTGTGGTAAAAGATTATGGACTAAAACCATTTGCAGTGAATATCAATGAGGCTACGAAACAAAACACTACCTACCGTACCGCTTTATGGACAGGAAAACATTTGCAAGTTACATTGATGAGTATTAAAGTTGGTGAAGATATTGGTTTAGAAATTCACCCTGACGTTGACCAATTTTTACGTATTGAACAAGGTCAAGGGGTTGTTCAAATGGGTAATAGAAAGGATAATTTAAGCTTTGTAAGAAACGTCTATGATGATTATGCAATAATGATACCTGCTGGCACATGGCATAATGTAACCAATACAGGTAATATTCCGCTAAAACTATACTCGATATATGCTCCTCCTAACCATCCATTTGGTACTGTTCATGTTACAAAAGCAGATGCATTGGCTTCGGAAGAAGGGCAACGGTTATGGCAATAGATCAACCCATTAAAAAATTATCAAACCCTTCTCTTTAACTTGGAAGGGCTTTTTTTCTGACTTTAATGAGAATATTTGTTCGTGTAGGATAGATGTAAAAGGAGGGATCATTCTGATGGGGACAATTCGTGATAGAGGGCTCGTTAAATGGCAAGCAGCATTGATCATGCCGGAACATAAAGCTTTAAATAAAAAACTGGGTGAGGTGGATTATTTCCTAAATAAGAAGCCTGTCCTCGATGAATACCAGGTTGAGGAGTTTGAAAACAACATTCATTATGCTATGGAATATCATTTGCCGATAAGATTTAAAGTACGTAACGAGGGAAATTCAAAAGAATTGTACGAGTATTGTGTGTTCATACATCCTGTCACGAAAGAGTTACGTATTCAGAAGAAAGATAGTTCCTTTGAGTATATTCAGTTTGATGATATCATTAGTGTAATTGTTGAGGATTAAAAAAAGCCCTTCTCAATGAGAGGGGCTTTTACACAATTATAAGCGGTTTAAGTTTAATAGCTTACAAATATCCTCAATTTGTTTTAGTTCGTGTTTATATTTAGGCAACATTAAATCGTTAGTTAATATTTCAAAGAAATACTTAGCTTCAGATATAATTTTTGCAAAAAAACTATTTTTGTTGATTTTTATTTCTTTATTATCTACTGATAATACTACTAAATTTGAATCTACATCTTTTAAATGTATCTCAATTGGTTGGTCCGGGTAAAAACAAGATCCTTCTCCATAAGTAGAATAGTCTTCAATTACATTTAATAAATATGACCATAATGTTGTTAAGTCATCCCAATAGTTGTGACCCACTATTGTTTGATTATTAAAAGATAGGATTACTCCGCCATCTATTACAAGAATACCCTCTTGTATATAATCAGAAGGATTATCTTTAATAATTTTAACAAAAGGCTGCGGAGTTAAAGATAGATTAATAGTATAATCATCAGGATATTTAATTAGATCAGCTAGATCAGTAACTTTTTTTGTTAAAATAAAGCTATTAATTTGCAAGGAGTTCATTTCTTTCTCACCTATTCTTATTTGGGATATAGTTGTTTAATATGTTCTTTGGTAATACCAATGTAGAGGTTGTTCCCTTTTTTGATAAAGTAGTTTTGTTTTGTTTTGCGATATTTAGTGCGAATTTTTTTACAGCGTTAACTGATAAATCAGGATTATAATATGTTTGTTTTGCTTTTACGCTACCATCCCAATATTTAGGGTGGTGTCTAGTTAACATATGTTTCATATCAGTTTTTGTTAGTTTAAAAGTATGACTACCTGTTTTATAAGTTCCTGTTGAGTACTTTGCTAAGGCATTAGTCACCTTTGAAGTAGGAGCCTTTTTGAATACCTTTTTACCATATTTTATTACATACTTGCCGCCTGTTAAAACAAGTCGTGCTACAAGTCCCAAAATTCTGGGTTGTAGATCTGTCACAATAGCGCTATCTAATTCTATTGGAATGTCATCCCAGTTTATTTCATCATTATTGGCCTCTAAATCGAGTGTAACATCATCCCAGTTTATTTCTTCAATTTCATTTAATAGTTCTTGTTCACTTTCATATTCGACCCAATTATCTTCATCAATATATGTAGATGAAGAATCTTCTATACCATTTGCTAATCCAGGTGGAACAATGGTGAAAAATAATGAAAATGATAGCAATAAGATAATAATTTTTTTCATATAACCCCTACTTTTTCATAATAATGCTACATTATCCCAATAATTACAATTTGCAAACTAATGAACAATGTTTAAATACTCGGAATATTTCTGTAAATAGCTAGTCCGAAATAGAAAAATCCCTCCATTATAGACAGGTTAGTGTGCTATCTTTCTCCGTCTACTTTTGGGGGATCATATCATTATGACAGGGGTTATTTTTGTTTTAAATTATTTGTCTAACCTTCTTAACTAACTCCGTAATATCAATGTCTTCGTTATAAATTACCTCATCTATTCTAAAATCATCACTAGCAGCGAATTTTATTTTAATCTGCTGAATCCATCCAAATGCAGCAACTGCAGCTGTCCAATCGGGATTTTTCTTAAAGTCTGAGTCTAAGACGGGAAACTTCCACTCTGCAAGAAATTAGTTTCTTTTGCCTGCAAGTAAACCTTTATATTTATGTTCATTCATTTTTGCTCTTTTCGGTTTAGTTTAGTAATTTATACATATATTTTATATCAGTTGCTTAAAACATATGCGTTTATTTTGCCCACCAACTTGCCCACCAACTTGCCCACCAACTTGCCCACCATTTGCCCACCACTTCATGATATTTTACTCTTGCTCATTGTGAATCTATTTGTGAAAAAGCTGTTGAACAGGCATTTGTGATGTTTTATGATTTATGGTAATACTAAGAAGTTTGTTCCGCACACAAGTTCACCCATGGGAACGCGAACAATATATGTCAATGTATTAATAGTTTCAAAGCCTTGGTATTACTGAGTTCTCAGTTACCAAGGCTTTTTTTATTTTTATAAAATGAAAGGTTTAAAAAATATCGAAAAAATTTATATCGGCCAAAAATTACGTGTGAAATAAGTAAAAGGGTTTGAGTCTCATATGTCCTTTTTAAAGTAAAAATAAAGCAAAATTGAAGAGGCAGAAATGTTGTCAACGTTTCTGCCTTTCACTATTTATTCAATTGCTTAATGACAGCTTTGGGACAGGCCCCTTAAAAAAGGATGTAAAGGATATCGGAAAATTTTAAAGAATATCAAATTATCAGTATAATCTCATAAAACCAACTAAATAACACATCAAAATTTCCGATACAATATTTGCGAATACATTTTATAGAAAGTATGTTTTATAGAGTCAAAAAAACCATTTAAAGGGAATGCTGGTCATATGAAAAGTAATAAAAAAAAATTAGGAAGAAAAATTTTAGCTCTTAGTACAATCGCATCTATTTGAGTGACATTTGCGACAGCCTCTCCAGAATTAACAGGTGCTGCTCAACCTGTTAAAATTCAACTAATGAAAAATTTATGGGTGAAGCAAAAGCAATACAAGACTGGAAAACCCCTTTGACTGAAGCTGAACTAGTTTATGGAAAGCATTTAGATAGTCAGCGAAAATATTCATATTCGGTCGGCGATGCTACTTATTTTATGAAGGATATTGAGTTTCATAGTAATGCAGTATCCCCAGACGGTCCACCTAACTTTACTGATGTAGGAGATGTATTTGTAGGACACGCAATTTTAAACAACGAACTTGATGAAAAAATAGATTTAAAAACAGATAGTTTCTCAAGAACGATTACAGATTCTGTTACTACTTCTACTACACATTGATTTAAAATTGGAGAGAAAACAACTGGAAAGATATCTTTACCAATAGGGGAATTATCGCAAGAAGTCTCTCTAGAATATAATTTTTCTACTACGAGTAGTGAAACAAAAACAGATAGTAAGACTTATTCAATTCCTTCACAAACGATTCCAGTTAAACCCCATTTTTCTGTTGAAGTAATTGTAATGTTAAATAGAAGTAAGGCTACAGGAAAAGTCAATCTCTTAACTAAAATGTCAGGAAATATTGCAGGTTGGAATCATTGTTATGACCCTTTACCTGGTGAAAAGGTTGGTAAAGCTTATGTACATAGCGGCTCTATAGCTAGTATGGTTAAGTATGCAAAAAATTTCGAGGAACTTCCAAATTTATCCGTAAACTCAGATAATACGATAAACTTAATCGGCAAAGGTACTTATGAAGCAGAACTCGGTACAGAATATTCGGTAACTGTAAGACCAATTGATAAAAAAGGAAGATATACGGGTGAAGATTACACATATACAGTTAAGCCAGAGGTTAAAACAGCAGAAAATTAAGATGCTGTTCCAATTTTCTAGGAGAGTACCTATTTAATAGAAAAGAAATTGCAAGTTAATTGTATTATATTTAAATAACTTAAAATAATGGTAAAAATAGGGTTATTTAGGTTTCATTTTCAAAATAAAAATAGGGGGTTTTTGAAATGAAGAAAATTTCAAAACTAGGTTTCTTATCAATTCTGTTAGTAGTTTTAATGTTTAGTAGTACTGTTGCGTTTGCGGAAGAAGGAGAAAGTATTGGTGTAACACCTGTTAATGAAGGGGGGGAATTACTGTTTTTGGAACTAGTACTCCATCTTCCTCTCATAATTTAGTAAAGAGCGGAAGAATGACATTTTCCGGTTCTGCTCAAGGATCAAATTTATACACAAATAAGTATTTTACAGGGAAATCTCAAGTTAAGCTTTCTGTAAAGAATAACCATTCTGCGACTTTAGCCTTAAAAGTATATAAAAACACAAGTATTTTCGCTGTATATTCTGAAACTTTGAAATCTGGAGAAACATTAACTGCATTTCCATCTGGTTTAGATAAAAGTGGACTATACTACATTAAATTTGTAACTCCAAGTAATTTTAGCGGATATGTAGAATAAATACATATTATAAAAACCTGAAAGACTAGAAGTGTTTTTTATTGATGCTTTTAGTAAATGGGGAGTATTCAAATGACTACTACACTACTTAAACTAATTGCATTAGTTTCTATGTTTATTGATCATACCGGGCAATTCATCCCTGATACTCCAGAATATTTTAGATGGATTGGGAGGTTGGCTATCCCAATTTTCATATATTGTGTTGTTTTAGGATACAAACATACATCTAACAGAAAGAAATACATGTTACGTTTGTATTTTTCAGGAGGTGGTATGGCCTTTATTAATTTAGGAATTAACATTGCCTATAGCCATACAGGGGTCATTATTACAAACAATTTCTTTGCAACTTTATTTGTAATTGTTCTAGTAATTTATTTATTGGATAAAAGGCAGGTAAAACTATATGTGTACTTTATTTTATGGCAACTGATTAGTACTATCTTATGTGTGCTCTTTTCAGAGATTATAGTGATTAATTTTCAAGCAGACCATTTATTTTATGGAGCAATATTAGGAAATATATTCTTTGTTGAGGGTGGTATTTTCTTTGTATTGCTGGGTATTCTACTTTATTTGTGTAGAAGTAAAGTAGGAATTACTATTGTATATATCATTTTTCACTTGATTATCTTTACTGCTTACGCTAAATGGGGAGTAGTCAAGGACGGTATTATAAATCATTTATTTCCGTTTAGTGATTACCAATGGATGATGATTTCTGCACTACTACTATTATTACTCTACAATGGGAAAAAAGGTACTGGATTAAAATATTTCTTTTATTTCTTCTATCCTATTCATATTATAATTCTTTTTTTGATCGGGATAAATCTCCGTTAAAATGTTTATAGATAAAATTTTAGCTAATTAGAAACTATTCTTTATTTTTAAGGAATTTTATAATTTAGGTCTTGAAAACGTATGATATTCACGTTTTGTTGTTGCTACCCATGGTGCGACCCCTTCTAAAAGTAAAAGGAGGCTAAAAAGGAATTGAATGGATACTATCATATTATGGTGTTAATCCTCTAGGATACTTTTTAAGCTCAAAGCCCTTCTCGTGTGAGAGGGGTCTGTTTTTTGTTTTAATTAGGTCTACCTTCTTAACCAACTCAGTAATGTCATTGTCTTCGTTAAAAATCACTTGGTTTTATACGGAAATCCATACTAGAACCCATTTCCCTATTAATCTGCTGTATCCATACACATATACAGCAACTGTGGATGTCCAATCAGGATCTTTCTTGAAATCTGAATTTAGAATTGAGAAACTTCAACTCTTTAAGAAATTAGTTTCTTTGGTATGTAAGTAAACTTTTATTATAATGTTCATAGTTTTATTCCTACATTCTGAGATATATTTTGAAGGAGTTAATACTATTTTGGAAACTGGACCATTTCAATATAATCATCTGTAACAAACTCATAATTATGATAATCGAAATCTTCCCAGTTTATATCTTCAAATGAATTTCGAGTTAGTGTAATTTTTAGACATTTTTTATCTGATGTGTTTCCTATTGAATCCGTAATAGGGAGTTGCCAAAATAGAGCAGCTTCTTCTACGTCTGCATTTTCAAACAAACTTTGAAATACTTGATTGCTATCCTCTAATATCCATTGGCTGTCATCTTAGCAGTGAGGTTTTCACTACCGGAAAGTGTAAGGATAACAATTTTATCGTCTTTAATATCGGTTCCCATATGCTCGTTGACCACTAAATTGAGGATTAAAGTCATTATCTTCGGTAGGGTGATATGTTATGTCATCTTCTAAGCTAACTGAAGAGCTTCAACGATTTTCCCGTCTTTACCAGTCCCTACTGAACACCTGCCTGAATATTCACTGTCCTTGACACTTCTTTCAACTGGTGAATTACTTTCAATACAGGCTGTTTTTTAATGAAGTAAATCTTTTTGTTTTTGGGTTCAATTTTGTAATTGGTAACCAGATGAAAATATTTGTTTTTATGTGAATAAGTCGAAAATATATAAAGGTGAACAAAACCTTGTATATTTTCGACTTTATGCAAAAGTACCAGTTTATCATTCACAACTGTACTTGAACTTAGGCTCTGTCTGAATATAAAAAGCATTTCTTACTTGTGCACTCCAATTTGCAAAGGCTGATCTCCATTCAGGAGTGTTAAAGAATTGATCTACAGTTTGAGTTTCAGAATGCCAAACTATAAATAGGTTGAGTGGGGCAATTCCTCCTGCCCAAATTCCATTATTTGCGTCAGTATCTTCTTCCCTTACTAATAATAAGGGTAGACCAAATTGAAAAGCCATTGAAGGTTCTACTTGTGAATAAACTGATCCTTCCCAGAACGGAGTGGATGGTGGAAGGGGTCCCTCATTGACGCCAACTGCCTTAATTTGAAAACGACGGAAGTTTACTGCCAACATTCCATAGCTTGATGAAACTAACCGACGAATATCGGTTAAAATGGATTCGGGATAGCTTTCGCTTAAAGGTAATGTACGTGGAAAAAGCAAAGCATTCTCAATCTCAAAAATTAGACGGTTTAGAAACTGTTGTTGGTTATCATTTAAATGAGTTGTCGTACTTAAAAATATGGGAATACGATAAGCACGGTCAATACATTCTTGGTGTGCCGATCCTATTTTTGCTTCATCTTTGCGTAAAGAGCTATGCTCATTTTTGCTCACTTTCACTTCATCCTTGCGTGAAGAGCTATCCTTTTTTTTGCTCACTTTCACTTCATCCTTGCGTGAAGAGCTATCCTTATTTTTACTCACTTTCTCATCTCCTTTTTTTATTCTATATAGAAAAGGAATAAGTTAGCTTGGACATAGTTGCCTTGATGGCAACCATTTAGCCTTTAAGGCTAGTATTTTATCTTTTGGTTCTTTCTTTTTCCCTTTTGTTTTGATTCACCTCGAGATTTCACCTAATTTATCACGCTCTATTTGGATACATTTGGTGCCACTGTTGCCAAGAACCATGAGGATGGTGCTGATGCCACTGTTGCCATGGTACGTAAGGATGTTGTTGGTGCCACTGTTGCCAAGTACCATGAGGATAGTGCTGATGCCACTGCTGCCAAGGTACGTAAGGATGTTGTTGATGCCACTGTTCCCAAGTATTGTGAGGATGGTGCTGATGCCACTGCTCCCAAGGTACAAATGAGGAATGTGATTGTCCATTAGGCATTAAATTCACCTTCTTTTTTATTTATTCTTCATAGTTTATGTATATTAGTTTTTAAAGAGCTTATCTCTACTAAATATAGGCGGTTTGCTGTTTTACAAATCAATTCTGCTGTAGACTCAGAAAGCTTTGACCTATAGAGTTATCCGAAATTAACGATTGAAGAAATTGGGAAATTAAGGGAAAGGATAAAAACCTTCTTCATACTGGGTGCTTTAGTTCCATTGTGTGCACTAAAGAAGTCCACAATAATAAGTGTTTTTTTTATTTGTTCAAAAACAACATTAATGTTTATCAAAGACTAACTTAAAAAATGAAGGGATGTTTTGAAATGGCAAATTTAAAACGTAACATGATCGAATTGGTAAGACTGTAGACAAACTCGATCTGACCCAATAAAGTTAGACATATAGTTTAAGCAGCTTCTAAGACCTGAGTTCGGTATTCTATCGGACTCAGGTCTTTTAATTTTCCCTTCATTCGTTTGTGGTTATAGTAATGAATATAATCATCTAATTCCTTTTCAAAGTGCTCCATACTTTCAAACTCTTGGAGATAAAGCAATTCAGATTTTAACAAGCCAAAGAAGTTTTCCATGACTGCGTTATCTAAACAATTCCCCTTGCGGGACATGCTTTGTATAATGTGGGAATCTTTTAACGTTTTTTGATACTTCTTCATTTGATAATGCCAGCCTTGATCGGAATGGAGGATGACCGTATCTTCTGGTTTTAGGTGTTTAATCGCCTCATCTAACATATCTCCAACAAGTTTATAAACGGGCCGTTTCATCACTTTGTAGGCAATCATTTCACCATTACATAAATCAAGGATAGGGGATAAGTAACGTTTCTCCCCAAATAAATGAAATTCTGTTACGTCCGTTACCCATTTTTGATTCATTTTCTCTGCTTGAAAATCTCGTTGTAAAATATGGGGGGCAATTCGACCAACATGCCCCTTATAAGAACGACTTTTTCATTCGGACTAAACATTTTAAGCCCATATCGTTCATGATGCAGTTGATTGTCTTTGGATTGTGAGAAAATCCATATTTTTTTAACTCTTTTGTGATACGACGATACCCGTAACGTCCTTTATGTTCATGATAGATAGACTGAATAGTGGCTTTTACCTTCGAATACTTATCTTCTCGATTCAAGCGTTTTTCCCAATAATAGGACGTGCTACGTGGATATCAGCGACTTTGATTAATGCCACGATCTCATAAATGGACTTTAGTTCATAAATTACTTGCGCTTTGATTTTATTTGTAATTTTTCCTGCATTTGAACTAAAGTATTCAACTTTTTTAAATACGCATTCTCCATTTCCAGTTGTTTAATTCGTTCTTCAAGCGCTTCAACCGAACCTTCAACTTGTTTGGATGGATTGATTCCTTTTTTCATGGATGGTCGCCCCTTTTTCTTAGAAATTAGGGCATCTAATCCATATGCATTAAAATTTTTTCTCCACGTCCGAATTAACGCTGGAGAAGAAATAGTAAACATTGCGGCTGCGTTGTAAGAAGATATACCCGTTTCATTCATATAATTAAGTACATCTATTTTAAACTCCGCAGAATAACTTGTATAGGATTTCTTAAATCCATCGGCTCCTTGAATTTGATATAAACGAACCCATCCTTGAATCATTTGATACGAAACTTCAAATAATTCTTTGAAGCTCCATATAGCTGTGCTTGCCTTCTAGGTAAAGACGCGTAATAAATATTTTTTTTCGGCAGTAAAATTAGCCATAAAAAAACACCCCGTAAATGTTAGCATGCGGGATTACATCTAGCTGAAGCAAGTTCGGGCAAATGGAAAGGTCAGATTGTCATTTCAAAGCGTGGAAGGTCAAGACTACGGCGCTTCCTCTACTTAGCAACTATGAGTCTTGTGATGAATAACCCTGAGTTTAAAGCCGTCCATTCCCATAATGTAAAGGTATAGAAGATAAAGAAAATGAAGTCAATCATGAAACTGATAGGTAAACTAGCAAGGATTTTTGTAGGAATAGCACGACGGAACGAGTCTTATTGTCCAAATAAGGTCCAAGTATCAATCCCTTTAGCAGCATAGAAATAAAACATTAGTTATATAGAATGTATCATTTTAAAATAGTTAACTTTAATTTTGAATGTTGTCTTATTCGTAGGATTTCAAATATATACGGAGTATCAGGTTTCTTGAACAAAAGGGCACTGTGACCCATCAGGTTAGCATAACTGGCCTCCACCCCTTGGATAGGCATGACGAAGGAATGAGAGGGAAAGCCTCAGGGACGGCGTGGAGATGTGCATCATGTGGTCAAATGTGGAGTGAAAACTGACTTCTTTATTTAACTATGCCTTCACGAAGCCTAACTGATCTGAACTCATTTCATTTACCTGTAAGTCCAATTATAAGAGGTATGAAATCCTGAGAATAAGTGAGCATTCGAGAGATATTTGCATCAAACTGAGGGAGTTTAATAAGAGCTGAAATCTCATATTAATATAAGGTGTTTTTGTGAAAATAAACAGATTAAATGGAAAAAAGTTGATTTTAAATCATATTGTGGGTTAATAGGTATATGAGCTGCTTTCGAGGGGATGAACGGGTGCATCAGTTTACTGTATGGTATTTTTTTGTACTCTTCCTATTTTAATTATAGCATATAAAAAATGGACAATATAGACTATTTATTCCAATTTACTACTGGTAAAATCAATAGAACATTAATGGTTAGGAGAGATGTAGAATGAGTTCTTTGGCTCTCGGTTTTCAGGAAATAGAAAAAACACAGCATTTGCTCGTTGGGGGAAAGGGGTTAAATTTAGGGGAATTGTCAAAAATTGAAGGGATACAAGTACCAGAAGGATTTTGTGTTACAACAGTGGGATATCAAGAAGCCATCGAACAAAACGAAACGTATCATGCTTTGTTGGATCGACTCACAATGTTAAAAGTAGAAGATCGAGAACAAATTGGGGAAATCAGCAGGAGGATTCGACAAATCATTATGGAAGTAGAAATCCCTTCCGATGTTGTGAAAGCAGTTATTCACTATCTCTCCCAGTTTGGCGAGGAACATGCTTATGCAGTGCGTTCTAGTGCGACTGCTGAGGATTTACCAAATGCCTCTTTTGCTGGTCAACAAGACACCTATTTAAATATTATCGGCGAAGAATCAATCTTGCAGCATATCAGCAAATGTTGGGCTTCCCTGTTTACGGATCGTGCGGTAATCTACCGTATGCAAAATGGATTTGACCACAGTCAAGTTTATTTATCCGTTATCGTTCAAATGATGGTTTTCCCACAGGCTTCAGGGATTTTATTTACCGCTGATCCGATTACTTCTAACCGAAAGCTGCTATCGATCGATGCCAGTTTTGGACTTGGGGAAGCACTGGTCTCTGGCTTGGTATCTGCCGATTGTTATAAAGTACAGGAAGATGAAATCGTCGATAAGATGATAGCAACCAAAAAATTGGCCATCTATGGACTAAAAGAAGGCGGAACGGAGACCCAGCAGATCGATCCCGATCAGCAAAAGACTCAAACACTTACTGAACAACAAATTTTACAACTAGCACGCACCGGAAGACAGATCGAAGCTTATTTTGGTTGCCCGCAAGATATCGAATGGGGTTTGGTTGATGATACATTTTATATTGTCCAGAGTCGGCCAATCACTACTTTATACCCGATCCCTGAAGCGAATGATCAAGAAAATCACGTTTACGTATCTGTCGGTCACCAACAAATGATGACCGATCCCATGAATCCACTGGGATTGTCTTTTTTCCTGTTAACGACTAATGCACCCATGCGTAAAGCTGGTGGAAGGTTGTTTGTTGATATCACACATATGCTGGCTTCACCTGGCAGCAGAAAAATGTTATTAGATGGCATGGGACAACACGATCCGCTCATGAAAGACGCACTCATTACCATAATAGAGCGAGGAGATTTCATAAAATCTTTACCAAATGATAGGCAAGAACAGAGTTCCGGTAAAAGCAATAAAGGTGTGTCGTCTACGGATTCTAGGGGACAAATCGAAAACGACCCGACCATCGTTTCTGATTTGATTAAGAGCAGTCAAACATCGATAGAAGAGTTAAAACAAAACATCCAAACGAAATCAGGATCAGATTTATTTGATTTTATTCTGGAAGATATCCATATATTAAAGAAGATTTTATTTGACCCACAAAGTTCAGCTGTGTTTATGGCTGCTATGGATGCTTCATCATGGATCAATGAAAAAATGAACGAGTGGTTAGGTGAAAAAAACGCAGCAGATACGCTTTCTCAGTCTGTACCAAACAATATTACTTCGGAAATGGGTCTGGCGCTATTGGATGTCGCAGATGTGATTCGTCCATATCCAGAAGTAATTGATTATTTACAACATGTAAAAGATGATAACTTTTTGGATGAACTGGTTAAGTTTGATGGTGGACAGGAAACCCAAGACGCTATCCATGATTATCTCAGCAAATACGGAATGCGATGTACCGGAGAAATCGATATTACTAAAACTCGTTGGAGCGAAAAACCAACTACACTTGTCCCTGTGATTCTTGGTAATATCAAAAACTTTGAGCCTAATGCCAGCAATCAGAAATTTGAGCAAGGGCAACAGGAAGCTTTGAAAAAAGAACAAGAGTTATTAGATCGATTGAAACAACTACCGGATGGTAAACGAAAAGCCGAAGAGACCAAACGAATGATCAGCCTAATCCGGAATTTCATCGGTTATCGAGAATATCCAAAATACGGCATGGTTAATCGCTACTTCGTTTATAAGCAGGCTTTGATGAAAGAAGCCGAAAAGCTCGTACAAGCCAAAGTCATTCGTGAAAAAGAAGATATATACTACCTCACTTTTGAAGAACTTCATGAAGTCATACGCACAAATAAATTGGATTACCAGATCATCAGCAAACGAAAAGAAGAGTACAAATTCTATGAAAAACTAACTCCACCACGTGTTATCACGTCTGATGGTGAAATCATTGTAGGTGAGTACAAACGAGAAAATCTCCCAGCCGAAGCTATTGTAGGTCTACCTGTTTCTTCCGGAGTTATTGAGGGACGTGCGCGTGTCATCTTAAACATGGAAGATGTTGATCTAGAAGAGGGAGATATATTGGTCACCTCCTTTACTGACCCTAGCTGGACACCATTGTTTGTATCCATAAAGGGCTTAGTCACCGAAGTTGGTGGACTGATGACCCATGGAGCAGTTATCGCACGTGAATATGGCTTACCAGCGGTTGTAGGGGTGGAAAATGCCACCAAGATAATAAGAGACGGGCAACGAATTCGCGTGCATGGAACAGAAGGGTATATCGAAATAATATAAGTAGTGAATACTTCCAGATTTAATCAGTAGCACCGCACCAGTGGTTACCAGAGCGGTGACTTACAATCTTACCATTGGGACCAAAAGTTGAAGCCAACCTTTATCGGTGGTGCATACTTACAAATGATAGTTACCGATCCAACGCCACTCAAAACATCAATATGGCCGATTTTCCAAATGTGGAGATCGGCTTTTTATATATAATTTTGTGAACGCTATAATTTAAACTAAATGGAGTGTTAGTTCCATAGGGCATAAAGGAAGACCACAATAGGTGGTCTCAGTTTGTAGACAAAAGGGGTTCGGAATTAAAAAATTCTGAACCCCTTTTGAAATTCCCTTTGAATTTTCGCCTAAAGTTAGGAGATTGGGGCTCTACGAGCCCACTATGTTAGGCCATTTTTGGACCTCGCCATGTCCAATTGGCCATCTTCTTTAAATTAATGGCAGCGAAAGTAAGCATCGCCTGCATCGACAATTTTTTAAGTCCCCTTAAAGTTGTCCAACGCATACCATGCTTTTCTTTTGCATCTGCGAATACACGCTCAATCGTTTCTTTACGTTTCGCATATATAGGTTTTACTGAATTAATTGACGATGAAGAAAATGGAGTTTTAGTTCAATATAGGATTGCAAGCAGAAACGATGATATCTATGTTCAATCATCCGAATACAACCCTAGCGATGGGAATAGCTGGTTTAAAAAAGGTAGTAAAGGAAATTCAACAATAAATTTATGCAGATTCTTGGGACGTTTTGTCAGGTCAGCACTTGAAAATCGTCAATTGAAAATTAAAAACCTACAATTAGTCAAAAGGATTGATACCGAAATTAAACATAAAAAAACAGTCAAGTTCATTCTGAACTGACCCAGGATTCGAATGGCGGGTCTTTTGGTTTATAAGTTCCATAGGGGTGCACTAAAAAAGACCACAATAATGAACTGCACCCCAATTGTTAGACACCATCGCGGTAAAAAACCGGCTAGCTATCAATTGCTTCGTACGAGCTCTATGCCAATAGCTTAATGTGAACTTATTTTTCATGCTGAAGATCAGCTGCCCTTCAAATATCAAGATCAATGGTTCTCCGTATGGGTAGGGTCTGAACTTCCATCTAAAAGAGCAGGATCTATAATGATTCTTGGGTAAATGGCTTCTTTTTTCAAATTGATATGCTTTGATAAAGCGTGATCCAAATGATACATTACCTTCGCTTTCATTTTTCCCCTCGTTTTGAGCAACAAAGTTTTCAATAGTTTTTAAAGCTTTTAGAAGGTCTTCAAAATATTTGGATCTTCTTTGCTTTTTGCAACTAAATTACTAAATCCTTAGATATCTAAAAAGGCACTCAAACAATTCGTATATTGTAGTTGCTGCTCATTTAGGTATCCTTTCTCCATAGAAATCTCCTCGTTTTTCATAAAATTTCATGGGTTGGAAATATATTATTATCCCCTTTATAAGTATAATCTCAACAACTTGTTACATCTCTTCCTCAATCCTGTATTTAAATAATTTCTCATTGTAAACAAAAAGAACCTTCTCTTGGGAGTTTACATAAGCTAAATCAAATAAAGAATTGAGGGGGAATTACTAAAAATGTATGGTTTAATAAATGATGATATAAATGTAAATGATTTAAGAAGAATTGGTTTTGGTGGAGGGCACTTTGGAGGTTTTGGTGGAGGGCACTTTGGAGGTTTTGGGAGACCATTTGGATTTGGAAGACCATTTGGATTTGGAAGACCGTTTGGATTTGGAAGACCGTTTGGATTTGGAAGGCCATTTGGTTTTGGCTTTCCTTTTCTAGGAGGGCTTGCTGCAGGAGCGTTGCTTGCAGGGCCATATTATGGTGGCTATGGATATGGTGGCTATGGGTATGATGGCTATGGATATGATGGCTATGGATATCCAGGATATGCTCCATACCTATCCCCATATTCATACTACCCTTATTGAGAAAAGAAGTTAGTGGCTAAGAGCAAATATGAGAGAGCGAATATGGAATTGTACAGATACTTCTAATTTTAAAGCCCTTATCTTTAAAGTGGGGCTTAATTTTTATTAAAAAGGTAAATCATCAGGAATTACGGGGTTAACCGTCTTCACTAACTCCGTAATATCAATGTCTCCATTATAAACAACTTTAAAATCACCACTAAAAGCAAATTCCCCTTTTAATCTGTTGAATCCATTCGTATGCGGCAATTGCAGCTGCCAATCTGAATAAGTAGCTCAGAAACTTCATGAGTTGCGGGTAAAGTTCAAATAAGGCTCTCTCCTTATTTGGTGAGGGGTTAAAGAGCGTTCGTTCGTATATAATGGGTAAAAAGGGAGGTTCTCTTTTGATGTCTATTCGTGACCGAGTAATTCTAATTTCGTCTAGTAATGCTACTGAAGAAAAAAACATACTGGAAACAATTCCTCAAAACAAGCCACCTTCCATTATGGGATTAGCTTTTCTGGGGTATCTTGGTAGAACCATTCTTGAAGTTATAGAAAAACATGTGATAGTCAATTATTCACATTTAATAGAATTGAAAAAAATTCAATAGATATTCAAAATGATACATATGATGTTCCATTACATATAATTGGATATGAGGGAACCATCAACCCACCTTTTAAGTTAAAAATATACTAAATATAGTGTGATTTCATACAAACATCGGTATATTAACCTTATCTCATTCCCTTAGGATATCTGAGTTGCTTTTTCTCTATTTCCTTTTTCAATGCGGATGAATAACGGAATAATGAGACTTAGAAGTAGTATTCCGGCCAACGATGCAAAGGTAATCAAATGACAGCCACTTTTGACCAATGCAATTGATACAATTGGTCCGATAGAGGCACCTACGAAAGCCATAAACATATGAAACGAAACAGCTATACCACGAGAAGATCCAGCTAGTTGTCCAATTAATGAAATGATGGTAGGAAGGGTCAAGGCAATACCTGTAACTAACTAACATTCCAATGATACCAACAGCTCGAATCAATAATATTTGCCAGAGGTTAATCCAAAATTAGGACCACTTAGATAACTTACTAGGGTTGTATAATAGCCAGCTAGTGAAATAAAGAGCACTGTTGAAATAATATAGTAAATAGGTAAGTCTTTTTTATTGAATATTACTCCAATTTTAATAAAATAAGAGAAAACAGACCCTTTAGGTTTCTTATTTGCATCCCTTGGTATAAAATAGGCGATTAATATAGCGGATATAAAAAGGACAGACTTTGCAAGGAGAGAAGTCTGTCAAAAAACAAATCAAGTCAATAGATTCCGTTAGAAATACACTGCTATATCGTATCTACATATTATTTGTACCAGAACCCATATTACCATTATGATCTCAATACCATTACTATTTGGGTCCTACCTCGGCCCAAACCCTTATTAGAAAGCAAAGCAAGTACAACCGATACCCCATTTAGTTCCATCATTTCCTATTACGGTATGAGTGTGTTGATGGAGAGGGTTACTGCAACTATGTTTGTGATCATGGGCATCGTGAGAAAGTATATTGTCGGCTAGGTTAGCACCACCATAACCATAAACTCCCGTCGGTGACCAATCAGGTGATGCTGGCGGCAATTCAGGTGATAAATTTTTAAATTCATCATTTCCATAAACAACCTGCCCACCCATAATGGTGAGTAATGATTCAAGGTCTTTGATTTCTTCTTCTGGCACAGTAAAGTAGTCAGAAGACAATACAGCAATATCAGCAAACTGACCTACTGCAAGTGTACCCTTTTTATCTTCATCACCGGAGAACCATGCACTTCCTTTGGAATATAGTTCCAGAGCTACTTTTCTGTCAAGTTTATTCTTTTCATCGTATATCGAAAGACCACCAATGGTTTTTCCTGCAACCATCCAGTAAAGAGCAACCCAAGGGTTATAGCTGGAAACCCTGGTTGCATCACTACCGGCGCCAACAGGTATACCCAGGTCTAGCATACGATAAATCGGAGGAGTATGCTTTGCAGCTTCCTTTCCGTATAAATCAACAAAGTATTCACCTTGGAAAGCCATGCGGTCTTGGATGGCAATACCGCCATTTAAAGCCTTAACACGTTCCATACTACGATCTGAGATTGTTTCTGCATGGTCAAACCACCAGCGTAGACCATTAAATGGAATTTCTCTGTTGACTTCCTCAAAAACATTTAAGAAACGTGTTATTGATTCGTCATAAGTTGCATGTAAACGGAATGGCCAACGGTTTTCCACCAATAGAGAAATTACTTTCTTTAAGTCAGCTTCCATCACCGTAGCTAGGTCGGGCTGCGGCATTTGAAATTTTTCAAAATCGGCTGCCGAGAATACTAACATTTCTCCAGCACCATTCATTTTATACTTATCATTTCCTTGACCCGGAGAAACAATTTTTGCCCATGAAGCAAAGTCTTCATATTCATGATCTGGATTTTGCGTAAATAGATTATAAGCAATACGTAAAGTTAATTGATCCTTCTCGGCTAAATGTTCAACAACTTTGTAATCATCAGGATAATTTTGGAATCCGCCACCTGCGTCAATGGCACTTGTGATACCTAATCTATTTAATTCGCGCATAAAATGGCGAGTAGAGTTAATCTGATCGTCAATATTAAGTACTGGAGCTCTACCCAAACTTGAATATAGAATAGAAGCGTTAGGATTGGCAATTAAAAGACCCGTTGGATTACCTCGTTTATCTCGCTGAATTAAACAGCCCGGAGGATCTGGGGTATCTTTTGTGTATCCCAGTGCACGCAACCCTGCACGATTTACAAGTGCTCTATCATAAAGATGTAGCACAAAGACAGGTGTGTCTTCAGAAACAGCATTAATCTCTTCCAAAGTTGGCATCCGTCTTTCTTTAAATTGAAATTCAGACCAACCTCCAACTACTCTTACCCACTGGGGAGCAGGTGTACGCCTTGCCTGCTCTCTAAGCATTTCCAGAGCAATAGCAAGTGATGGCACACCTTCCCAGCGCAATTCCATATTATAATGAAGACCGCCACGAATAACGTGTATATGAGAGTCATTCAAGCCCGGAATAGCTCTCTTTCTTTTAAGGTCTATTTTTTTGGTATTTTCTGTGGCACTATCAAGAAGCTCATCTCCACCTACTGCAGTGATTAAACCATCAGTTATGGCGATAGCCGATACCTCAGGTTGAGATGGGTCAAGGGTAGTGATTTTTCCGTTATATAAGATCATATCCGGTAAATTCATGTTCACACCTCGTCTACTTCCTATTATTCTGTAACCATAGATGAAATATTTTACCGAGAATCGGCATTACTACCCATGATAGCAAGGACACTATACATACTGAAACAAAAAAAGCTGACATAATAGGAATCATATTTTTTATAATAGGTCCTACCACTTTAGGAACCAACATGCTAAGAGGCCATACACCAAGAACGGTAACAATGGACATTTTCCATTTTGGCGGTGGAACTGGCATTTTCGGAGTAACAAACCAATAAGCCAAACTGCTTTCAGTTTTGTACGTTGGATTAGTAGCTTGAAATAGTTCTGCCTTTTTTAACAAATCTCGACGAATATCTGATTCTTGCCAAGCACGAAGATGCTCATACGTATCAAAGCGAAAAACAACAGTATACTCTCTGGATCCGTTATTGGGGACTATTAGATTTACGCCTAAATGCCCTGGAAATTTAGTAGCGGCAGCTTCGATTTCATGTCTCCACGTTTCAAACTGTTTTTCTCTACCTTCTTGAATTTCCCATGTAACAATCGTTGTTACTGGACCACCAGCATCCATAGTGTTCCCTGTATGAGTTTCTCCGACAGTTACTCTTTCTTGATTCATATTTTCCTGCTTGGAGGCGCGCCATGTACCATAGTATATGCGTATTCCACACCTTGACCATAAGCGCCAGTGTGTTCTTTTACAATATCCATAACAGCATCATAAGTGTCTTTGCGTGCCCAGTCACGTTGGTATTCAAGTAAAACTTGAATTGCTGTCACTGGAATTGCCCCAGCTTGTTCTACACGACGCATAGCAGCGTTATGTGCTGTCAAACTAGTACCACCTGAAGCATCATCAACTGCATAAACTTCAAAGCCAGCTTTAATTGCTTCAAGCACAGGGAATGCAAGGCACACTTCAGTCCAAAGTGCTGCAAATATCAATTTTTTTCTACCTGTTGCTTTAACTGCCTCAACAAATTTTGAATCTTCCCAAGAGTTCATTGAACTACGTTCTATAATTTCATGGTTTGGAAATATGTCAAGAATTTGTGGCCAAAAATAACCAGAAAAGCTTTGTGTTTCAACTGTAGTAAGTATAGTAGGTACGTTAAAAGCTTTTGCTGATTTAGCAAGCAGCATAACGTTATTCATTAATGTTTGCCTGTCAATGCTTGCAACTCCAAAAGTCATTTGAGGCTGAAAATCGATCAAAATTAATGCACTGTTCTCCGGAGTTAACAATTCTAAATTACTCATAATAAAACACTCCTTTTTAAAATTTTTTCAAATAAAGTTTTTTGAAACAATTTTAATATTTTTTAAAGGCAATTATTAGTTTCAGCTGTAATCGTAAAAATAAAAGCCTTGCTATACTTCTTATTTAAAAAGTAGCGCTGATTAAATCAGCGCTACTTTTATGCTATCCACTTTTAAAAAAAGTGATTTATAGCTATTTCTTAGGAATAAATTTATGCATTTTGTTTACTAAGATCTCGCTGAGCTCCCATATAGCTTCCAATTACATTTTGATAGCCTGGAAGATTACTAGCAAGCAAATTGCCAAAACCTTCGACATCGTTGCGCCAATCGCGTTGTAGTTCGCATGCTACGCTAAACCAGTTCATAAGTTGCACGCCACTATGTGCCATACGCGTATTGGCAGCTTCTGCAACTTGTTTACTGAAAGTTCCTGAAGCATCAGTAACAGCAAATACTTCATACCCAGCCTTTATAGCGGAAAGTGCCGGGAAAGCAACGCAAACATCCGTAACTACGCCCGCGATAATAAGTTGTTTCTTTCCAGTTTTTTTGATTGCATTTACAAAATCATCATTATCCCATGCGTTAATTTGTCCAGGACGAGCTATTTTGGGCTCGTTAGGAAAAAGATCAACCAATTCTTGCATTAGTGGTCCATTAGGTCCGTTTTCAAAGCTTGTTGTTAAAATAACTGGTAAATCAAAAAACTTAGCAGTGTGAGCAAGAGCCAAAACATTGTTCTTAAATTCATCAACACCATAGTCACGAACTAGTCCAGCCATAAGGCCAGTTTGATGATCCACTAAAAGAACGACAGCATCATCTTTGGAAATACGAGAATAGAGATCAGACATTATGTATTCCTCCTAAAAATTAAGTAATCGAAGAAAGTTTAAATACTATAATAAATTCCTTCGTTTGTTACAATCGATTTATAACTAAACTGATTGTTAATATTAGTTTATCTATAAACTTAAGACAAGTCAATAATTTCATTACATGTCATAAAAAACCAATTAGATGTTTTTTTTTAATGCTTCTATTTATCTAAAGCAGGAGTTTTATCTATCCAATTTATAAATTGTTGTAAATAACGCTGAAGATAACGTTTTGTCTTTTCGTCAGTAAGCACTTTCTGATCGGAATCAATCTTTTCATGTACTTGAGAAATCAGCACTTTTTGAAATGGAAGAACATGAACTTGCATAGTTTCTAGTATTTCTCTGATTTGCATCTGAGCATAAACAGTACCTAACCCCCCAGGAGTTGCTCCAATTAGGCCAACCGGTTTTCTGCTAAGAACAGCGGATTCCCGAGGTCTTGATGCCCAGTCCAATGCATTCTTTAATACGCCTGGAATTCCAGAATTGTACTCTGGACTTACAATAATGATACCGTCAACGTCCTGGATAGCAGATTTAAATGATGTCACTGTTTCTGGAACACTTATTTCTAAGTCTTCATTAAAAAAAGGTAGATTATTTATCTCGATCCAACGAAATTGATGGGAATCATCCATCTCAGTTAATGATTGAGCAATGATTCGATTATAAGAGTTTTTTCGTAAACTACCACAAATAAGGCCAATGGTCTTAGACATAAATTTCCTCCTCTGTTAAAATCACCTCATCGTACCATGATATGGCAAAATTAAAAAAGTGGCTTTATGCCTAATCTCAAACTGTTTAATTTAATGAAGTGTTTATTACAAAAAATCTAGGATGTAAGGATTTCTCATTAGTTTTCTTATTATTGGCTAGTGTTTGCAGCTATGGCAAATAGACTATATCTATATTATTTTATTTTCCAATCACTTTATATTTCCAGCATACTAGTAACTATAAAAAAATTGGAGGGAGTGCAGAAATGGAAGAAAAGAAAGTCACCATAAATATCTATCTGCTTCTCTGATTGAATAAAGGTGAATCTTCTTGCTATTTCAAATAGTAATCGCAAATTCAATATAGCTTCCTGGTGAAACTTCAATAATGACAACCTTAACTATAACTATTTTCTCCTTCTGAACTATTTCATATGAATCATTGGAAATCATATATCATCAATATCACTTTGATATCGAAAATGTTGGGCGATGCCCCTTTATTTAACCAAACTTAATAATGGATATAGTGAATAATTTTCAAGATTCTTTTTTTAATAAAATTAAAGATCAAATATTTATAGACAATAAAAAACTTCGCATAAAGGAAAAAACACCCTTAAAGTCGTATATACAATTATCGACAAATTGGCGATGCTTTTTTAAGGTTAGTGTCTAACCGGAATAAAAATGGGAGTGAAAATAAAATGAGTAAAAAAACGATGGGTATTCACCACATTACTGCAATTGTTGGTCATCCTCAAGAGAATGTTGATTTCTATGCAGGTGTATTAGGTTTACGTTTAGTGAAAAAAACTGTCAATTTTGATGACCCAGGTACCTACCATCTTTATTTTGGTAATGAGGGTGGAAAACCAGGAACAATCATGACATTTTTTCCATGGGCAGGAGCTAGTCAAGGG
Organism: Peribacillus sp. YIM B13481; assembly: GCF_042787985.1. NCBI lineage: Bacteria > Bacillati > Bacillota > Bacilli > Caryophanales > Bacillaceae > Peribacillus > Peribacillus sp. YIM B13481. The sequence goes on along the minus strand of NZ_JBHZPE010000053.1, from coordinate 4,485 downwards.
AAAATTGGTGATGGTCAAGTAGGCGTTACATCTTATGTTGTTCCAAAAGGAGCTGTAAAGTTCTGGAAAAAAAGACTGGAATCCTTCAATATTCCTTTTACTGTAAGGGAGCGCTTTAGCGAGGAATACTTGGAATTTGATGACCCACATGGGCTACACTTGGAAATTGTTGAAAGGGAAGAAGGCGAAGTAAATACATGGACCTTTGGCGGGGTAACACCTGAGGTAGCTATTAAAGGCTTTGGCGGTGCTACTTTATTATCGGCCTATCCTGACAAAACGGCTGTATTGTTAGAAAACATATTGGGACTAGAATTAATCGGCAAGGAAGGCGGCTTTGCACGTTACCGTTCTTCAGCAGAAATTGGCAATGTCATTGACTTAAAATTAACGCCAATTGGACGCGGGACAATGGGGGCTGGAACCGTACATCACATTGCATGGCGGGCAAAGGATGATCAAGACCAATTGGAATGGCAAAAATATGTTGAGGAAAACGGATATGAGGTAACTCCTGTACGAGATCGAAACTATTTTAATGCGATTTACTTTAAAGAACACGGGGAAATTCTCTTTGAGATTGCAACAGATCCTCCTGGATTTTCTCACGATGAATCTGAAGCGACGATGGGAGAAAAATTAATGTTGCCAGAGCAGTATGAACAGTTTAGAGAGCAGATTAAACAAAGTATTTTACCATTTGAGGTAAGAGAATTAAAGTTGTGAGCTGGTTAGCTGGTACAAATTATGCAAAATTAGGTGAGATTTTTTCCATAGCGAGACTTAATTAATTTCTTAATCAAAGTAATGAAAAGAATGGGAATGGTGAGGTTGCAAAAAACAACAGGGATCCATCATATTACAGCAATGGTGAACGATGCCCAAAGAAGTATTGATTTTTATGCTGGCATACTGGGGTTAAGACTTGTAAAAAAGACGATAAACTTTGATCGTCCAGAGGTCTATCATCTTTATTTTGGAAATGAAACTGGTCAACCTGGGTCTGTTATAACTTTTTTTCCGTGGTCAAACCAGTTAAAAGGTCGAATTGGCACAGGACAGGTTGGAGTAACCAGTTTTATCATCCCAAATCAATCCATTAAATTTTGGGAAAATCGTTTGAAAAAATTTAGAATTAGGTTTATTCAATCCCTACGTTTTGGAGAAAAATATTTACAATTTCAAGATCCGGATGGTCTCGAAATTGAATTAGTGGAACGTAATGAAGGCCCAAAAAATAATTGGAGTTTTGGAGAAGTCGATTCAGAGGTCGCAATTAAAGGGTTTGGTGGAGCTATATTAATTTCAACTCAACCTAATAAAACTGCGGATGTGCTTGAAAACGTATTAGGGCTCGAATGTCTTGGGCAAGAAGCGAGCTTCCTTAGGTTTAAATCGGATGGTCAGTTTGGAAATACAATTGATATTAAGCTAACTCCTTCGGTTCGCGGGTTAAAAGGGGCCGGAACTGTTCACCATATCGCATGGAGGGCAAAGGATGACCAAGATCTTTTGAGATGGAGAACACTTCTTCAAGATAAGGAGTATTATCCGACTGAGATTCGTGATCGAAACTACTTCAATGCTGTGTATTTCCATGAACAAGGTGGTATCCTTTTTGAAATAGCGACCGATCCGCCAGGCTTTTCCGTTGATGAAGCTGTCGCTGAGCTTGGTAATAAACTGATGTTACCATCTTGGCTGGAGCCAAAACGAGAAGAATTAGAAGAAGCCTTACCTACTGTGGAAGTTCGCGTTCTGGAGGGAAATCAATCATGAAACATATATTTAATAAGGGTAAAGATTCAACGAAACCAACGTTATTATTACTGCATGGTACTGGCGGAAATGAATTAGATTTATTACCTTTAGCGGGAAGAATTGATGACGGGGCATCAGTGCTAAGTGTCCGCGGAAATGTATTGGAAAATGGAATGCCTCGATTCTTCCGGAGATTAGCTGAAGGTGTATTCGATGAGGAAGATCTGATTTTCCGTACAAAAGAATTAAATGAGTTTCTTGATGAGTCTGCTGCAAAGTATAATTTTGATCGAGACAACATGATAGCTATTGGATACTCAAATGGAGCGAATATAGCTGCTAGTTTATTATTTCACTATCAAAATGCATTAAAGGGAGCCATTCTCCATCACCCGATGGTACCGAGAAAAGGAATTGTTCTTCCTGATTTGTCAGGAAAATCAGTCTTTATTGCTGCTGGTAAAAATGATCCTATATGTTCGCCGATGGAATCTACTGAACTTCAATTCTTATTTGAAAAGGCTAATGCAAAAATTGAAGTTCATTGGGAAAATAGTGGGCATCAATTGACTGTTGATGAAGTTGAAGCTGCGGCTTACTGGTATCGCAGGGTCTTTTAAAATTTGCAAGTGAAATCGACAAATAAGCCTTGATATTTTAGGAACGGCTGTGATTCCTAATTCCCTTAATTGGAGATACCCCAATTGGAGTTGCTTAGAAATCTCTTATTCGATTTTGCAGTTTTAATTTTTTTCAATGATTTACACACCTTGGTTTAAACAAATAAATTGTTATCTAATATATTTTTTCATAATTTTGCAATTTTAATAGTTGGGAATATAATAATCCTATAAACATTTTGTAAAAAAAGTATTTTAAATGTTTTGGATAAAGAGTTTTTTTGATCAGCTAAGCAAGAATATAGGGTTAATAAAGAAACTTCATGGGAGGAATTTTATATGGCAAAATTTACTGTAGGTAATGAAAATCATGCTCCAATTGAACTTTATTATGAGGATCAGGGTTCAGGGAAACCCATTGTCTTAATACATGGTTGGCCTTTAAGTGGACGCTCTTGGGAATATCAGGTGCCAGCTCTTATTGAAGCAGGTTACAGAGTCATAACATATGATCGCCGAGGATTTGGAAAATCATCTCAGCCGTGGGAAGGATATGAATATGATACACTTGCTTCTGATTTACATAAACTGTTGGAACATTTAAATCTTCAAAATGTCACACTTGTTGGTTTTTCTATGGGTGGAGGTGAGGTAGCTCGGTACATTAGTTCGTATGGAACAGATCGTATTGAAAAGGCTGTTTTTGCTGGAGCAGTTCCTCCTTATTTATACAAATCAGAGGATCATCCTGAAGGAGCATTAGATGATACAACAATTGAAGAATTCAAAAGTGGCGTGATAAATGACCGCCTTGCATTTCTTGACAAATTTACAAAGGGATTTTTCGCGGCTGGTAATCAAACAGATTTAGTTAGTGAGCCATTCCGTTTATATAATCGGGATATTGCAGCTAGTGCCTCTCCTAAGGGAACGCTCGATTGTATAACGGCCTTTAGTAAGACAGATTTTAGAAAGGACTTGGAAAAGATCAATATTCCTACTCTTATTATTCACGGTGACTCTGATGCAACTGTACCTTTTGAGTTAAGTGGAAAACGTACATATGATTCCATTCCTGGTAGTAAACTCGCTCTAATAAAGGGTGGACCGCATGGATTACACGCAACTCATCCAAAAGAATTTAATGAAGCGTTACTAACATTTTTAAAAGACTAATAAAGTAATGATAGTTTTACTTAAATGAGAAAAAGCATTCTTTGTTAATAATATCGTATGAATCAGGTGTTGAAGAACTCGTTATCCGTATGCACTTTAGTTGAAAAAACAGCACAAAAGGATCTTCGTTTGGAGCTGTTGACAAATACCCCTTTAAATAAAGAAAGATGAACATCTACTGAATGTAGTGTTTATCTTTTTTTTGTTTACTATATTTTGTATCCGGTTATTAAATTCTTTAGTTTGTCAACAGTCCCGTTTGAAGATCCTTTTTCAGTACCGATAATAAACATATGAAACTGGAATATCCTAAACGTTGTAAATTCGCGTTTTGTTGGTAGGACCCGGGGCCTGCCAACCTTATGACATTATACCCACGCTAATTTTTTGGAAGTTTAATTTTTAGCTTTCATATGCTAAAGGATAACTTTAGTTTCCCTTTGTGCCCTTTCTCTGTAGATTGATTCCCTTTATAAGATAAAGTTAAGTGTATAATTAATTAAAATAATTCAATTTTGTTACACTTTTTAAAGCAAAAGCTGAATGACAGTCCGTCTGCTAGTCATCCAGCTTTTTTTCGTTGTGTTATTTTAGATTATTATATTCCTCATCAGTTACGGGTTCTAACCAATCCGTTTCACCCGGTGCCATTGCTAAGTGTACAATCCAACTGTCTTTTGTGGCACCATGCCAATGTTTCACATCGCGGAATATTCACCACATAACTCGTTTTAAGTAATTGAGCTGATTTTCCTTCTTCCTGATACCAACCTTCTCAAACAGTAACTAATAAAACTTGCCCAACTTTGTGTGAATGCCAGCAATTGCGAGCTCCTGGAGCAAAGGTTACATTGGAGTTAGTATAGTTTCATGGACACATTTTAGTTAAGTCCTTACAATGATTTTTGAGAGGATGTGTCCGTCTTGG
>NZ_JBHZPE010000052.1:0-29173 GCF_042787985.1 Peribacillus sp. YIM B13481 | reverse complement strand
AAAAAAAGGTAGATTTCCTCAGAATAAACTGAGAAAAACTACCTCTATTGGCCCGAAGGGACTTTTTCAGTGCCCTCAATGTTTCTTGGGCTTTTTTATATCTGGGGAACATTTGCATGGTTTATAGGTCAATAAACATCCAAGATTGGGAGGAACCTTCATGCAACTTTTAAAGGAAAAAATCTTGTCCGAGGGTCAAGCTTTATCAGAAGATATTTTAAAAGTAGATTCATTCTTGAATCATCAAATGGATCCTATGCTGATGAAAGAAATAGGTAAAGAATTCGTTAAACGTTTCGAACAAAAGGAAATAACGAAAGTGCTTACCATTGAATCTTCAGGCATTGGACCTGGTTTGATGGCTGCCTTGGCATTGGAAGTTCCGCTAATTTTTGCCCGTAAACGTAAATCACTTACTTTGACAAATGATTTAGTGACGGCGTCCGTTCATTCCTTTACAAAAAAAGAAACCAATACAATTACAGTTTCCAATAAATATATAGAAGCTGGTGATAAGGTTCTGATCATCGATGACTTCCTGGCGGTCGGACAAGCGGCTCGGGGCTTGGTGGATATCTGTGAGCAGGTTGGAGCAGAAGTGGCCGGAATCGGAATCGTTATTGAAAAAGCATTCCAAAGTGGTGGTAAGGACCTTCGGGAACAAGGGTTTCAAGTGGAATCCCTGGCACGAATTGCGAAGTTGAAATTCGGTGAGATAACTTTCGTTGAGGAAATGGAAGGGGCAACTGTCAATGTCTAATCAATCACCATTAAAAGTTGCTTCCTTAGGATTACAACATGTTCTTGCAATGTATGCTGGTGCGATCGTCGTTCCATTGATTGTTGGGGGAGCGTTAGGTTTAACTGCTGCGCAGTTAACCTATTTAGTTTCGATTGACATCTTAATGTGTGGAATAGCGACCTTATTGCAAGTCTGGAAAAACAAATTCTTCGGAATCGGCCTACCCGTCGTTCTAGGCTGTACATTCACGGCAGTCAGCCCAATGATTGCGGTAGGTACCCAATATGGAGTCACCACCATTTATGGGGCCATTTTAGTGTCGGGATTAATCGTCGTTTTAATTAGTAAATTCTTCGGGAAACTGGCTAGGTTTTTCCCGCCGGTCGTTACTGGTTCAGTCGTTATGATCATCGGGATCACACTCATTCCTGTCGCCATCAACAATCTTGGGGGCGGACAAGGTGCTGCTGACTTTGGAGCCTTGGATAACGTAGCCCTTGGTTTTGGAACTTTGCTTTTCATCATTTTCATGTATAAATTCTCAACGGGATTCGTGCGCTCCATCTCTATATTATTAGGACTGTTAGTCGGAACTTTTGCAGCTTTCTTCCTTGGGAAAGTTGATTTTAGCTCAGTTGCAAGTGCAAGTTGGTTGCATCTGCCACATTTTTTCTACTTTGGCACTCCGACTTTCAACATCACGGCGATCATTACCATGACTTTGGTGGCGATAGTCAGCTTAGTGGAATCGACTGGCGTCTATTATGCCTTAGGAGAAATCACGGACAAAGAGATTTCGGAAGATGATCTGGCACGCGGATACCGTTCTGAAGGGCTTGCCATCATGCTTGGCGGTTTGTTTAATGCTTTTCCTTATACAGCTTTTTCACAAAATGTCGGTTTAATTCAATTGTCGGGTATTAAAACAAGAAATGTCATTTATACAACGGCAGGGATGCTCATTTTCATTGGTTTTGTCCCGAAAATTGGTGCATTCACGACCATTATCCCTTCGTCCGTGTTAGGCGGGGCAATGGTGGCCATGTTTGGTATGGTAATTGCCGCTGGAATTAAGATGTTAAGTAAGGTAGATTTTGCCTCTCAAGAAAACTTATTGATCATCGCTTGTTCCGTAGGTATGGGACTTGGGGTAACGGTCGTTCCTGAGCTATTTGCTAAAATTCCGGAAAGCATTCAAATATTAACGGATAATGGAATCGTGGCTGGAAGTTTGACAGCCATTTTCTTGAATATCGTCTTTAACATCATCCCTACAAAAGGGAAAGTAAAGGAAGCCCGTGTTGAAAGACAGAATGTTGCCTGATTAAAAATAGATTCTGTAAACTATTAAATGCCCCCCTAATCCACAGATGATGAGGATTAGGAGGCATTTTTTATTAGTCCGAAAACTCATCATTGTTAAATGAAGTTTTTTAATGAAATGGAGTTTTGTCAGATAAAAGGAAACTCTCTTCACTTTTTGAATATATTGATAGTATATGTTCAGGAAAGTAGTGATAGAGATGGAGAAAAAATATTGTATTCATTGTCGGACCATTTTAAGTCAGGAGTATAGGTGCAGTGTGTGCGGTAAAGAGGAGTTTCAAAACATCATAATACAAGTACAAAATCAATCTTCAGTAAAGAAGGAAGAATGAAAGCAGCCCCCTTACCGACTTTCTAGGTAAGGGGGTTTTATTGTTTCCGATTACATTTTGATCATTAAGGTGATATGTAGGGTACCTATGCCATCCAATGAAATGGGTAAATTGCTTGCTTCATGTAAACCTATACATTTTTGTATGGCCCGCAATGACGGGAGGTGTAATATCCATGATTGTATTCTCGCAAATGCTAAGGAGGTGGCGATATTACCGGCTAAGCATGTTGTCTTAGTTCTGCTGCGAAAAATTCAAGAGTTTCACCTTAGATGACCATTAAGCTATAGAGCATAAATGATATCTTGGTGGGTATATTAACCATATCATGAATTATAAGGGGTGGGATCATGCCATATTTATTATCCGCATCACATATAAAGCTACCATATTTACTTTCACAGGAAAAAATCATGGAATTTTCAAGAGAAATCTTTGGATCCTCATTTAAGAGTATAGATCGGCTATTAAAGGCCTTTACGAATGGACAAGTGGAAAATCGATATTTTTCAAATGATCTTGATTGGTTTAAAAAGGATCATTCTTTTGCTGATCGGAATGATTTATACATAAAGCAGGCTGTAAAGTTTGGGAAAGAGGCTATAGAAAAATGTTTAACCAACTCAGAATTTTTAAAAGAAGAGCTGCAGGCATTCGAACTAGATGCTTTCTTTTTTATATCAAGCACCGGGGTGGCTACCCCGACCATTGATGCCAGGATAATGAATGAACTTCCATTTAACCCGCATGCAAAAAGAATTCCGATATGGGGGCTTGGATGTGCAGGGGGAGCGAGCGGCCTATCACGTGCTTTTGAATATTGCCGAGCGTACCCGACGGCTAAGGTCATTGTTTTAAGTGTGGAGTTATGCAGTCTGACTTTTCAAAGGAATGATATCTCCAAAAGTAATTTAATTGGAACCTCCTTATTCTCTGATGGAGTAAGCTGTGTTTTGGTTTGCGGTGATGAAGTGCCGGATGAACGGTATTCAAGAAAAGGACGACATTTGAAATTTTTGGATTCTCAATCCACGCTAATGCCAAATTCATTGGATGTAATGGGGTGGGATGTTAAAGACCAAGGCTTATATGTGATCTTTTCGAAAGATATCCCTACAATCATCAAGGATTGGCTTAAACCGAATGTCCAAGAATTCTTAGCGGGAAATGGAATGGATCTCGGGGATATAAAAGATTTCATTGCCCATCCTGGAGGGAAAAAAGTAATTGATGCTTATCACGAATCCCTAGGATTCGATGAAGGGATGACTGCAGTATCAATGAGAATATTAAGGGAATTTGGAAATATGTCTTCAGCAACTATTTTGTACGTCCTTGAGAGATTCATGCAGCGTGGCGGGAATAAAGGTGAGGTGGGATTGGCTGCAGCATTGGGGCCTGGTTTTTCATCTGAACTTGTGTTAATGAGGTGGGAATGATGCTCTTTGCCAATTTCATCATCTTGATTGCCATTCAGCGCCTGGTTGAATTATATATTGCCAAACAAAATGAAAAGCAGTTGAAAGGTGCAGGAGCTGTAGAATACGGTAAGTCCCATTACAGATGGATGGTTATTATGCACCTTAGTTTTTTTATTGTTCTCATTATTGAAGTGCTCGCTTATGAAAGGGATGTGGCTGGACTTTGGCCGATTTGGCTGACCCTTTTTCTGATTGCGCAGTCGGGAAGGATTTGGGTGATCAGTTCATTGGGAAAACATTGGAATACAAAAATCATAGTGGTTCCTAATGCCGAAGTAGTCATTAAAGGTCCTTATAAATATTTCAAACATCCGAACTATATAATAGTGGCAACGGAGATTATAGTTATTTCTTTATTATTCAATGCATATTATACAGCTATCTTCTTTAGTTTTTTGAACGCATGGATGATGGCGGTTCGAATCCCCCTCGAAGAAAAGGCATTAAAGGAACATACGGAATATTCTACGGTTTTTAAGGGAAAATAATAAAAACTTTATTTTCTTATTGAAAATGATTATCGTTCATGATAAGATTCTAAATGAAGATGAAAATTATTCTCAATCAAATATCGATAAATTTTATAATAAAACTAAAGCTACTCAATATATAAGAGGATGGTGTTGGTAATGGTCTGGTTATTCATTTTATTGACAATCGCTACATATGGTTTTGTGATGAAACATGTATTAAATAATATTCAAAAACCGGCAAAGGCAGTTAAACCCTTTACCGGGTCAACAATGGAAAACCGAGCTGCATTTAACCCCACTCCTACAACCAGGTAATCATCCTGGTTTTTTTTATGGCTGTTTTCACATACTTTGTTGCTATTTACCAGGTAGTGAGCTGTGGTTGATTTCTCCTCCAGATGCTCGCTTTCCGCGGGGCGGGCGGTGAGCCTCCTCGGCGTAAACGCCTGTGGGGTCTCACCTGTCCCGCTGCTCCCGCAGGAGTCTCGCACTTCCGCTCCAATCAACCTTAAATAGTTTCGTTTTAAAAACAACAATCTTTACGAAAAGAGCCTTTTTTATTCAAATGAATTAACAAGATATGAATCAAACTGCATGAATCCGCCAATAGGTGGTTTTTTTTTGAACATGGCCTATAATAAATCATAAAGTAAAACTAAAGCTGACTGTATGAATAACAAACGAAATCGTTTACAATAAGAGTATTAAAATGACGATAGATTAAGGGGTATGGATTCATGATTCAAGAAACAGTAAAACAACGGTCCAAATTGGGGATTTTGACTGCCATGTATGATAAATTTCAATCGGCAGGCGATACAGGCAATGCAGATAAACTGAAACAATTAATCATGAAAGTGAATGATGAGGAGTTCATCATTGCTTTTTGCGGGCATTTTTCAGCGGGTAAATCAAGTATGATCAACTTTCTCCTTGGTGATCAAGTATTGCCTTCAAGTCCGATTCCAACGAGTGCAAATACGGTAAAGGTCCAAAAAGGGGAAGACTATGCCAAAGTCTTTTACCATCATCAGCCTCCAGTCTTATTTCCTGCACCTTATGATTTTAAAGAGGTCAAGAAATTTGCCAAGGATGGTGATTCAGTATCGGCAATAACGATAAGTTCCAATCACTTTTCAATGCCGGAATCATGTGCAATCATGGATACGCCAGGAATTGATTCGACGGATGATGCACATCGAGTTTCTACGGAATCCGCCTTGCATTTAGCTGATGTCGTCTTCTATGTTATGGATTATAATCACGTCCAATCAGAAGTCAACTTCCTATTCACCAAAGAATTGTTGGAGGCTGAAAAGCCGACATACTTAATTATCAATATGATCGATAAGCATGATGAGAATGAGCTTAGCTTCCAAGACTTCAAGCTTTCCGTTACTGAAGCATTTGCGAACTGGAATGTATATCCTGATGGGATTTTTTATACATCTGTAAGAGATTTGAACAATAGCGAAAATGAAATTGAAGTCGTTCGGCAATTTATATATGAAATGGCAGGCAAAGGTCAGAATGATGGGAAAGATGCCATCATGCAATCGGCTAAAGCGCTTGTCGAAAGGCACCTTATTTGGCTGAAGGAACAATATGAAGAGGAACATGCCGAGGATTTAGAAGTATTATCAGACCTTCCTCATGAAGAGCGAATTCACTTGACGAATCAAGTGGACAGCCTATTAAAAGAAAAAAAATCATTAACTGGACGTATAGAGGACATCAAGGTCCAATATGCTGAAGCATTAGAAACAATTTTGAAAAGTGCATACATCATGCCCGCGGCTACACGGGACCTAGGTAAATCTTTCTTGGAATCGGCTCAGCCGGATTTTAAAATGGGTCTATTATTTGCCAAGAAAAAAACCGAGGCCGAGCGTGAGGAACGTATTAAAGCATTCTTGGCCGATTTACAAGAAAAGGTGAAAACCCAGCTTGAATGGCATCTTAAAGAATTAGCGGTTAAAACGCTTAATCAAGCGGAAATCCATGATTCAACATTTGAAAGTAAGGCGCAGGGACTTCATATCGAGGTAACGGAAGCTTACATAAAAAACTCTTTAAAGCCTCAAGTCGATATTACAGGTGAATACGTTTTAAACTATACGAATGATTTAGCCTCAGCCATCAAGAAGAAAGCACGTGAAATATCTGAAGGATTTTTGAATGGAATGGTCGCCGTTATGGAAGGAATAGTGGAACAGCAGTCTATATCCATAGATAAGGAACTTGAAGGTTTTTCCGAATTTGCGGAAGCCCTTAAAGTTACAGCGGCGATGAACGCGGAAATCAAGTACCAAACGGAACGATTAGAGGCCATTGCAAATCAAACTGAAACATCAGTTGATGAGCGTGATATCGATACGCTTTTAACTCAATGGAATGAAGAAGAAAAAAATATTACAGTAAAAATCATGAGAATCGATAAAGGAAGTAATTCAATGCACGTCGACGAACAACCTGAAACGGATCATGATATAGAAAGTAAGGAAGCTGTTCCTTCTGTAGCTGTTTCTTCATCTGATGCTGCTGATTTACGCGGAAAAGAAAAGCTGATGGAGACTGCAACGAGTTTACATCAGGCAGCCAAGCTGATACAGCCTTTGAGAGGATTTCAATCACTTTATAAAGAATTGACAGATAAGGCAAATCGCCTGGAACAGCAGACTTTCACGGTTGCCCTCTTTGGTGCATTCAGTGCGGGTAAATCTTCCTTTGCCAATGCACTGATGGGAGAAAGTGTCCTTCCTGTTTCACCTAATCCGACAACTGCGGCAATCAACAAAATCATGTCTTCAGATGCTGAACATCCACATGGAACGGCAACCGTCAAATTAAAGACGGAAGCGATGCTGTTAGAAGATGTGAGCCTGGCTTTGGCAGCTTTTGATAAATCGGCAAAGACACTGGATGAAGCACTTCACATAGCAGGACAAATCATTGCGAAGGCAGGGGAAGTTGATAAAGGGAAAACGCATTTATCCTTCTTAAGGGCTTTCCATCAAGGGATGCCCCAGCACCAAGATGATTTAGGGAATGTGGTTACGGTAGATCTTGAAGGGTTTAAACGTTTTGCTGCAGAAGAGTCCAAGTCGTGCCTTGTTGATTTGATTGAATTGCGTTACGACTGTGAAATGACAAAGCAGGGGATGGTGCTTGTTGACACACCTGGGGCGGATTCGATAAATGCCAGACATACAGGAGCAGCTTTCGAATATATTAAGAATTCGGATGCCATCCTTTTTGTGACCTATTATAATCACCCATTTTCACGGGCAGATAGGGAGTTCTTGATACAACTTGGACGTGTAAAAGATTCTTTCGCGATGGATAAGATGTTCTTCATTGTCAATGCAGTCGATCTTGCACAAACCTCTGACGAATTGGACGAAGTGATGGATTATGTCACAGATCAATTGAATGGATTCGGAATCCGTTTTCCAAAACTGTTCCCGCTTACGAGTAAGGGAGCATTGATGGAAAAACAGACGCCTGGTTCATTTAAGCATTCGTTCCTTCGAAATAGCGGTATTTCGGAATTCCAAGACCAATTCGATGCTTTCATCGAAAACGATTTAACTGGACTTGCAATCGAATCGGCTAAAGCGGCCGTAAAAAGAACGGAAGAACTGCTCCGTGATGTAATTGCAGCTTCCATGCAGGATGAAAAGGCGAAACGAAAAGCTTTGGACTCCCTTTCACATGAGGCACAGTCCATTTCGGAACTGCTCTCTGTCATTAAAGGGGATGCGGAAAAGCAACGTTTGAAAAAAGAAATCGATGAATTGACTTTCTATAGTAAGCAACGGGTCTTTTTCCGATTTAATGATTTCTTCAAGGAATCGTTCAACCCGGCCGTCTTAAAGGATGATGGAGGGGATCTGAAAATTGTCCTCAAGCAAGCGATGAAGAACTTATTGGATGCGTTGGGCTTTGACCTTGCCCAAGAAATGCGGGCAACGGCTTTAAGGACGGAAATGTTCGTAAATAAATTGCTGAACGAGAAACAAACCAGTTTGCTTCAGCAAATTCAAAAAGTAAGAAAAACCCTTTCATTACAGCCTTATGAACCTAATGAGAGGGAGTCCCTTGAATTCACAGGAGCTTTTGTCCAATTGGAAACTGGGGAATTCAAAAAGGAATTGGCGTTATTTAAAAATCCAAAATCTTTCTTTGAAAAAAATGAGAAATTGAAAATGAGCGAAGGGCTTCAGAAGCGTTTGGATGATCCTGCCCTAATGTATGTAAAAGGACAGGGTGAGCGGATTTTCGAAATGTATAATGAAGTCCTCGATCAAGAGTTACTTGCGATTCAAAAAGAGTTTAAGACGGAAATATCGGAGATCTTTGCAGGTTTACGTGCAGCAATGGAGGAAACGGTAGATTTACCGTATTATGAAAATGCAGTAGCGGAATTGGCAAAAATGCATTCGAAATAGAAACGAGGTTCATTCATGAAAGAAAACCTTATTTCAAAATTGGAAATCCTGGAAATAAAAGAGAATATGACCATTTTGATGGCTGCTGTTACTGGCAGCCATTCTTTTGGTTTACCATCAGCCCATTCCGATATCGATGTTCGGTTTATATATGTTCATAATGATAAGCGATCTTACCTCAGCTTGAGTCCTGCAGTTGAAGTGATTCATTTGAAAGAAAACATATATGACATGGAAGGCTGGGATCTATTTAAATCATCCCGTCTTACGATAAAGAGTAATCCTGCACTATTTGAATTATTTCAGTCACCAATCAAGCTGATTACACATCCGGATTATTATAGGAAGATGAATGGTTTGATAGCGGATTGCTATTCCCAAAAGGCACTAGGACACCATTACTATCGGATGATGGGCGACAACCTTCAACAATTGACAAAAACAAGGGACTCTGAAAGAAAAGGATTAAAAACATGGGTACAAGTTTACCGTTCGTATTTAATCCTGGAACATATCATCCAAAAGGGGGCATTGCCACCTTTATCCGTTTGGGAATTACTTGAATCGGTTACCATCGATCAAGAAATGAAAACCAGGATGACCCGAATATTTAAAGCAAAACAAAAGGAAGAATTTATAAGCAACAATGAAAGCGAAAAGAATCTTTCATTATTAGAAGGGAAATCACTTTCCTTAAAGAATGAAATAAATAAGCTTCCTCCAGGGAAGAACATGGAAACGGAGCTTAATCAATTAATTTGGACCATTTTGAAATAGGGGGCTATGCAGATGGGTTATATAATGGAAAAAGAAGAGCTGTTGCCATTGTTGAATTCTAGTGATATCAGAATCTGTGACTGCCGCTTTCAGCTGGGTTCTCCTGATGCAGGGCATAATGAATACGAGAAAGACCATATTTCCGGTGCTGTTTATTTCGATCTCGAAAAGGATTTATCGGGGCAGGTTCATAAACACGGCGGAAGACATCCTCTTCCTGACCTGGAAAAGTTTAAAGATAAACTAGAATCAAATGGAATCTCCAATGATACGGTGCTTATTGCTTATGATGGGGGGGAAGGTTCTTTTGCTTCTAGGTTTGTCTGGCTGCTAAGCTATCTTGGGCACCAGAAAGTCTATGTTCTTAACGGGGGGTATCGCGCCTGGAAGGATGCGGGCTATCCGATTGACTCGAATCAAACGAATAATAGTACTAGAGAATATCATATCGATTTAAATGAAACCGTGCTTGCATCTTTTCAAAAAGTGAAGGACTATACAATGAATAGGCCTGACCATATCGTTTTAATGGATTCAAGGGAATCTAAACGGTACGAGGGAATCGAGGAACCGATTGATAAAAAAGCAGGCCATATACCTGGTGCAGTTAATAAGGTGTGGACGAACGTTTTGGATAATGGCTATTATAAAAAAAAGGAAGATCTTCAGGAAAATTTCACTGGCATTGGCAGGGATAAGGAAATCATTGTCTACTGTGGTTCAGGTGTAACGGCATCTCCCAATTATATCGCCCTGAAAGAAGCGGGCTTTAAAGATGTGAAGATATATGTTGGCAGTTTCAGTGACTGGATCTCCTATGATGATAATCCGATTGGATAATATTTTTTCCAATTAAACGATCCTTAAAAAAGGGGACAGTTATGTTAAAATGGATGTACATCATGATAGAGGTGATAATGTGTTAATGAAAGAAAATGAGCAACATCCTTCCTTTATGCTTGTCGACGGGATGGCGCTATTATTCAGAGCTTTTTATGCAACGGCCGTTACTGGTCAATTCATGATTAACTCAAAAGGCATTCCTACTAATGCCGTCCAAGGTTTTTTGAAGCATATGCTGACAGCGGTGAATCATTTTTCACCTAGCCATGTAGCGGTGTGCTGGGATATGGGCAGCAAGACTTTCAGAAATGAATTATTTGATGGATACAAGGCTAATCGTTCAGAAGCTCCGGTCGAAATGATCCCTCAATTCGACTTAGCTAAAAAAGCGGTTGAAGCATTTGATATCCCTAACATAGGGCTCTCTGGATATGAAGCGGATGACTGTATCGGGACAATTGCGAAGGCATCTGCCCAACATAGCCGGGTGGATATATTGACAGGCGATCAAGATATGCTCCAGTTGATAGAAGAAAATATTTCTGTACTATTGTTAAAAAAAGGATATGGTAACTATGAAGTTCATAATCCTGATAGCTTTTATGAATGGAAAGGGATCACTCCAAGACAAATGATCGATTTAAAAGCTTTAATGGGCGATACAGCTGATAACTATCCCGGAGTTAAAGGAATTGGGGAGAAGACAGCGTTGAAATTATTGATTCAGTATCAAAGTATCGAAGGGATTCTTGAAAATGTTGCTTCATTGACAAACGGGCAGAGAGCTAAGATTGAATCTGCCGTAGATATGCTTCATTTATCCAGAAAACTGGCCGAAATAAAATGTGATGTACCAATTTCATGCTCTTTGGACGATGCGGTTTATCAGTATGATCGCGAGAAGGTCAAAAATCTGGCTAGGGATCATGAATTCAGGGCTTTACTAAAAATGATTTAATAATGAAAATTTCGGAGCTCCCCAATGGGAGCTCCTTTAATTTATACGGTGAATTTTTTGTCGAAAAATGGATAGTCAAAATCTTTGATATACGGTAAGATGAAAATAAGGCATGAAGTATGGAGTGGATGCAGAAGTGGCGAGATCAACTGAAGAGTATGTTAGTTTTTTAGAGGGTAAGGGATTCACTTTTGGTAGCGACGATATTGGTTTTATTTATTTTGGTAAGCGCTATACGGAAGCAAGTGATATTTTAGTCAATGCAGCAATAGAATTGACTTTGAAGGTTCAAAAGAGTTTTGATGGCAGCTTTTATATTTCCTTTTTGGAAAACTTAAAACAAAATGGTATTAAAACCCGCAGTGAAGCAGTATCGTTTGCAAAAGAACAGGGGCTGCTTAAATAAATCGGACTTCGTTACTTTGAAGTCCGATTTATTTTTATGGCTTTTCAAGAAAACTCCTTTGCTATCGGTTTCTTTTTATTAGCAGGCAGATCAGCAAGTATCATCCCCAAGAAAATGAATGCACAGCCAATGATGGAAGCGGAAGTCAATTTTTCCCCTATCAATATGTATGAGGATAACGCAGCAAAAACCGGTTCCATTGAAAAAATCAATGCGACTCTCGTAGGTGTCGTATAGGCTTGGAAGAAGGTTTGTGCGAAAAAGGCGAACGCAGTGGCAAGGGCTGCCGTAACCAATAAAGCAGTCCATACGTCTTTCTGTAACATGACCTCTGAGCTGAAGATGATAGAATGATTCTCTTTGAAAATGAAGGCTGAAACATAGGATAATAAAGATACGGTGGAAATCTGAATCAGCGTCAACGGTAATGCGGGAAGGGTCTTGGCATATCTCGCAGTCGTAATGATCTGCATGGCAAAACTTATTGCGCATAAAAATACCAATAAATCACCGATATTCAAATTGGACCGGTCAGCGAACGTCATTAAATAAAGCCCAACGGTTGCGGCAGTGACACCTATAATTGTATTACGGGAAAGCCTATGTTTTAAAAGAAGCAGAGAAAAAACCGGTACCATGACGACACTTAATCCCGTTATGAAGCCTGTCTTCGCAGGAGTAGTATAATTCAATCCGATCGTTTGAAGCCCATAGCCTAAAAAAAGCCAAACTCCGATATGAAACCCAGCTTTAAAAAGGCCCTTATTCCAGTTTTTTCCCTTTTTGTGTAAAGTCGATATATAAGGGATAAGCAAGAAAACGAAGGCCATGAAGAAACGGACGGCATTGAACGTGAATGGTTCAAGAAAAGATAGTGCATTTTGAACCATTACAAAAGTGACGCCCCAGATGAATACAACGAATAATAATGAAAAATCAGCTGTCTTGTTCATGAATTTCCTAAAGCTTTATTCAAGCGAATGGCCCGTCTTGCCAACTCATCCGCGGATTTGTTTTCGAGATTTGGAATCCATTTCATGAAAAATAATTCAAGCTCGTCGGAAAGCTTTAGAGCCCTTTCCAGCAATAGGGCATACTTATTTTTTGCAAATCTTTTTTCAATGGCCTGGTTGATGGCTTGGGAGTCAGTACGAAAAGAAACGATTTGATACTTATTGGCTACACAAATTTCCAATGCTTTGATTAAAGCATGGTACTCCGCTTCATGGTTTTCCATATTTCCAAGCGGAAAGGAATGCCGCTCGACCACACCGTTATTATTAATGAAAACACCTGCGCCGCTCGGCCCTGGATTGCCCGCACTGGCACCATCAATATACACTTCGATCAAGATGTGCTCCTCCTCGAGTTTAACAGTTAATATACTATGATAAAAAAACATTTCATATAAAATTAAAATTGAAACATGAGAATTTCAGCCTGGTATGGGAACTATAATTAAAAGATGATTCAATTACTTACATTATATTATAAATGGTATATCGAAAAAAAGGTATGAAAATTGTAAGCTGTTCTGCATGAATGGTGAATGGATAAGGAGCTGGAAATCTTTGAAGGTAATTATGCAATGGACATATCATGCTTCAAAAAAACCATCTGCCGATTTCGTTTCGGATTGGCTTGATGCCGGAACTGCACTGGTCATTACGGAAGATCTTGAAAAGGCAGGAAGGCTGAAAGAAGTGGAATTCAAGGATGAATTCGATACAGCATGGACAAAGAAGGAGCTAAAAAAACTCCTGACTGAAGTTGAGGAGGAGCCTCAGGATGTGACGGTTTTTTTTGATGGCGGTTTTCAAAAAGATGAAAAGGTGGCAGGGATCGGTGTTGCCATTTATTTTCGTCAAGGTAAGAAGTTCTGGAGGTTACGCACCAACGTGAAATTGGAGCAATTCGAATCCAATAATGAAGCGGAATATGCGGCCTTTCATGAAGCGGTCAGGCAGATGGACGAACTTGGAATCCACCATCAAAGCTGTGTATTTAAAGGGGATTCTCTAGTTGTCTTAAATCAACTTTCCGGTGAATGGCCATGTATGGAAGAAAACTTAAATAAATGGCTGGACCGCATTGAAGCGAAACTGGATGAGTTAAAGATCATTCCGGTCTATAAGCCAATTTCCCGAAAAGAGAACCAGGAAGCCGATCGCCTGGCAACACTTGCTCTTCAGGGAAAAGCCATTTTCAGCAAAATAGAAATTGCTGGGTCAAAGGAGACATAACAACAATGAACAGGAAAAAAATATATGAAGAAGTGGAAGATGTTCTCGCTTCATTTTGCCAAGATTGTTTTTTACGAAAGCATTTTCGAAAAGAGAAGGGGCGTTCGTATGCCCATCAGTTCTGTATTTCAGAGTGTACAGTTGGTGAAAAATTAAAACAGCTGGGAAATGAACTTAGTGACCTTTCGTAACCCTTAAAGTTTTAATAAAAACCAGTGAAGGGATCATTGATTTGCGGGTGGAAAAGGAATGGCGGATCGGACGGATCATCGGTTAATGAAAAAAGAGCTCGATTATAAAAAATCGGGCTCTTCATCATTCTGCTTTACCGAATCGAAATAGGCTTTGAGCATCACTTTATTTTCGCTGAAGTCTGCAATCGTATATTGATCAAGGACCTGTAGAAAAGCATCCAAGGCATTATTAAGGACAAATTTCAATGAACAAACGGGAGAAATCACACAGTTATCGTGATCTTTAAAACATTCCACTAGATAAAAGTCCTCTTCGGTTTTCCGCACCAGTTCCCCTACATTTATGTCAGCAGGTGATTTTGCAAGCCGGAAACCGCCATTTCTTCCGCGTATCGTCTCAATATAGCCTAGTTTACCTAGATTATGAACAATCTTCATCAAATGATTTTTAGATAGTCGATAAACTTCAGAAATCTCTTTTATATTTGATAATTTGCTTTGGTCGTGGGAAGCCAGGTAAATCAACACTCTAAGTGAGTAATCGGAATAACTCGTCAACCTCATGTTTATCGCCTCACATTCTATCCCCATTTGACTATATCATAAATGTGAACATTTTATAAACATGAAAACATAATTTCTAAAAAGATGTATTAAAAATATTGCTTTTAATGCAATTAAGTTCTAATATAAACATGTATTAAAAATACTTGTTTAAGAAGAGGGGTTTATTTATGCTATCCCAGAAAACGATCGATATTATAAAATCAACCGTACCTGTTTTAGAAGTGCATGGTACAACTATAACAACCGTATTCTATAAAAATCTTTTCGAAGCACATCCTGAATTATTAAATGTCTTTAATCATGCCAATCAAAAAAAAGGGCGCCAGCAAAATGCACTAGCCAACACGGTTTTGGCAGCAGCCAAATATATAGATCAGCTTGAAACGATTTTACCTGCAGTGAAGCAAATAGCACAAAAACATAGAAGTCTCGCAGTTAAAGCTGAACATTATCCCATTGTAGGAGAACATCTATTAGGTGCAATCAAGGAAGTATTACAAGATTCGGCCACAGAAGAAATCCTTCAAGCTTGGGGAGAGGCGTATGGAGTCATTGCGGATGTTTTCATTAGCATCGAAAAGGAAATGTACGACGAAGCTTCCAATCAGGTCGGAGGATGGTCTGATTTCAAACGATTCACAGTGGTGGAAAAGTTACGGGAAAGTGACGTAATCACATCCTTTTATCTAAAGCCATCAGATGGAGATAAGGTTCCGGCATTTCTTCCGGGACAATATATTACCGTTCGGATCGAGATACCGGGTGAATCGTACTTATTCAACCGTCAGTATAGTTTATCTGATGTTCCGGGAAAAGATTATTTCCGTATTTCCGTTAAAAAAGAAAAGCCGGGAACCTCACCTGATGGAAGGGTCTCTAACTACTTGCATGAATCCATTCAGATGGGTGACAGTATTGACGTAACGGTTCCTGCAGGTGATTTCACCATCGACTTGGATAAACGAACACCGGCAGTATTCTTGAGCGGAGGCGTTGGCATAACGCCTTTCATGAGCATGGTCCATTCGGTAGCTGAACAAACACCTGAGCGTGATGTACAATTCATTCATGCAACCGATAATGGCCATTTACAGCCGTTCAGAATGGAACTGACAGAACTAGGACACAAGCTTACCAACTATCAATTATCCTTTGTCTTTAAAAATCCGAGTGAGGATGATAAGAACCTCCCGAATTTTGAAAAAGAAGGGTATATTGATAAGGAATTAGTGAGCAGTTTTGTTAAGCCTGAAGCTGATTATTATGTGTGTGGCCCTGTTCCTTTCATGAAGGCGATCATCACTTACCTGAAAGAATTGGGGATAGAAACGGATAAAATTCACTATGAGTTCTTCGGCCCGGCAATGGCGCTTTAATGTTATTCATGTTAGGAAGGTTATTGACATCAAGAAGATTTTTTTGCATACTATATTAAAACAATGAACGTTGAGAGAAGATTAGTATGCGAAAATCACTGTGACAGAGAGCGGGGTCAATTGCTGGAAGACCCGCGACAGGAAAGCGCAGAACCTGCTTCTTGAGTCCTATGCAAAACATAGGCGCAAATCCTGGCGTTATCAGGCAAAGTGGAATGCATGTACTTGCATTCAATGAAGGTGGTACCACGGAGAGCAGCCCTTTTCGTCCTTATTTCGAGGATGAAAAGGGCTTTTTTTCATGTCTAAGATATTTATTGGAGGAAAAATCGATGGAAAAGAAACGCATCGTTGTAAAGATAGGAAGTAGTTCTTTAACCAACACACAAGGTGAAATCGACCAAACAAAATTTTCCGATCATATCCAGGCAGTGGCAGCATTAAGGAAGGCGGGACATGAAGTTGTCCTTGTTTCATCAGGTGCTGTAGCGACAGGTTTTCGCAAGCTCGGTTATCCTACGAGACCTGTCACTCTCAAAGGAAAACAAGCTGCTGCAGCTGTAGGGCAAAGCCTATTGATTCAATCATATATGGAACAATTAGGGCAATTTGGTATCGTTCCGGCGCAGATTTTATTAACAAGGAAAGATTTCTCGAAAAAAGAAAGATATAAAAATGCATATGCAACATTGATGGAATTGCTTGAACGCGGCATCCTCCCGATTATTAATGAAAATGATACAGTATCAGTCGAGGAGTTGACTTTCGGTGATAATGATATGCTATCCGCCTTAGTAAGCGGGTTAGTCCACGCCAACAACTTGATCATTTTAACGGACATTAATGGGCTCTATGATTCCAATCCACAGACAAACCCAGGGGCCAAACGATTTGAAAAGCTTTCCGAAGTAACGTCGGATTTATTGCAAATGGCAGAAGGTGCGGGATCTAATGTTGGAACAGGGGGGATGAAATCGAAACTGATTGCAGCCCAAACTGCATTGTCTCTTGGAGTGAAAGTATTCATCGGTTCTGGTGTGGGGAGCGAAAAACTACTAACTATCCTTGAAGGCAATGGTGATGGCACATATATTGGGAATGATGTCTTGACGACGGTAACGAAAAACAAACAGTGGATATCCCTTCATTCACAAGTATCCGGAAAAATTTTCGTTGATGAAGGTGCCGAAAGGGCTTTAGTTTCAAATGGGAGCAGTCTACTACCAGCTGGAATTTATGAAATTAAAGGAGTATTCAATAAGGGGGATGTCGTCGAGGTCTTTGGTGCAAATGGGTTATTGGGCAGGGGTGAGGTCCTTTATTCCGACGAAGAATTAAAACAGGCTATGGGCAAGCGGACAACCGAGCTTGTGATCACTTCCATAGAAGTGATCCATCGCGATAAATGGGTGAGAGCATAGGTAATCAATTTTAGAGAAAGAAAAGGGGGCATTAAAATGAGTGAAGTGACTGCGAAAGGAAAGGCAGCCAAAAAAGCCAGTTATCAGCTAATTGGATTGACTACGGAAAAGAAGAATGAGGCACTTGGAAAAATTGCTAAGCAAATTGTTAACGATAAAGATCATTTGATAAAAGAAAATCAAAAGGATCTAGAAGAAGGCAGGAAAAAAGGTTTCAGTGAGTCGATATTAGATCGAATAATGTTAAATGTTAATCGTATTGATGACATGGCAGCTGCAATTAGGCTTTTAATCGATTTAAAAGATCCAATTGGAGAAAAATTGGAGACTATCGAAAAAGAAAATGGTTTATTGATTAAAAAGTTACGAGTGCCGATCGGTGTAATCGGAATGATTTATGAAGCAAGGCCAAATGTGACCATCGATGCAGCTACATTATCCTTGAAAACGGGGAATGCGGTCCTTTTAAGAGGCAGCTCTTCAGCCAAATACTCCAATATGGCACTGATCTCTTCCATTCATAAGGCTTTAGAGAATACGGAAATTCCTGTAGAGGCTATTCAGTTAATCGAGGATACGAGTCGGGAATCCGCTAAGGAACTTTTTCACCTTAATGAGTATTTAGATGTTTTGATTCCTCGTGGTGGAAAGAATTTAATTGAAACGGTCATTAAGGAGTCCACTGTTCCCGTCCTTGAAACGGGATCAGGCAATTGCCATATCTTCATCGATCAGACAGCAGATGTCACGATGGTCGAGAAAATTGTCTTAAACGGTAAAACACAGCGACCTTCCGTATGCAATGCAATTGAGGGCCTTCTTATTCACGAAAAATGGTTTGAAGAAAATGGAAAGCTGATTTTGGAAATCCTGGATGAAAAGGGTATTGAAGTATATGGAGACGAAATGGTTTGCAGCGCTTTTCCAAGAGCGAAAAAGGCAACGGAGGATGATTGGTCAACAGAGTACCTAGCATTAAAAATCAGCGTGAAAATTGTAAACGGTGTATCGGATGCAATTGAACACATTAACCGATACGGTTCCAAGCATTCTGAAGCAATCCTAACGGGAGATGAACAAAACGCTTCCGTATTTTTGAATAAAGTAGATGCGGCAGCAGTTTATCACAATGCTTCCACCCGTTTTACCGATGGTTTTGAATTCGGTTATGGTGCAGAAATCGGCATTTCCACACAAAAGCTCCATGCACGTGGACCAATGGGTTTACCGGCCTTAACATCAAGCAAGTATTACATTTATGGTCAGGGGCAAACCAGGGAGTGAAATTCATTTTTCCATCGTAGGTTATTAAAACTCAATTAAGGGTATTGTATAATACATTACTTTTAAAGGAGCAGATACCATGGACAATAGGTTTATAGCAATATATGAGAATGAAAATGAAGCAACTTCAGCAGTCGAAAATTTAAAGGAACAAGGATATACATCCGATCAAATATCAGTAGTTGCCAAAAAAATTGATAAATTACCAAATGAAGCCGAGGAAGTCAGCCCAACAAAGCCTGATGGATTCGTAGCAGGGGCAGCGGCGGGCGGAGCTGTCGGTTTGACAGGCTTACTTATTGGAATGAGTGCATTAGCAATACCTGGAATCGGTCCGATTTTGGCAGCAGGCCCGATTTTCGCCACTTTTGGCGGAGCCGCTGCCGGGGCAGCTTCAGGAGCAGGCGGATTGAGGAAGCCATTATTGAATATTGGACTGGAGGAAGCTGAAGTCGATCGATATGTGGAAGATATCAAGTCCGGAAAAATCCTTGTCATTGCAGATCCCGTTTTAAGTAAATGAATTTCGTAAGAAAAATCCCCTTATGACCTCTCATAAGGGGATT
This sequence comes from Peribacillus sp. YIM B13481, assembly GCF_042787985.1. Classification (NCBI taxonomy): domain Bacteria; kingdom Bacillati; phylum Bacillota; class Bacilli; order Caryophanales; family Bacillaceae; genus Peribacillus; species Peribacillus sp. YIM B13481. Next base: position 9,733 of record NZ_JBHZPE010000052.1, on the reverse strand, counting down.
TATTTTGTCCTTCTTTATTCATTATGGAAAGATTTATTCTTCCTTTGTTGTTCTTCCGCAAGAAACTCCAAAAAGACATTCATTGCAGATAGCGGCTGCTCATTTACCTTTTTATAGTAATTACTTTTCCTGGCATCGGTTAAGTAGTTGCTTTCTTTCATTCTCTCCAGCATATGCTTCTGGCTCATTTTCACTATTTCTTTTTGGTTGTGTTTGTTTTCCTTTAAAAGGGCAAATCCTATAGCACCCACTAATGCATATATTGCAAGAGCAATTTTAGAGATTGGGTATGAGTCGTTTTTAAATAAAAGAAAAAATAGATTTATGATGGAAAACCCTATCATTACGGTTGAAAAAAAACTGTATTTCATATTTTTCTTCAATAATGGGGACAGTTTTGATTGAAGTTTTTCGATTTCGGATTGCATGAAACGCGGTATATTATTTATCTTTATATTCATTGTTTCCTCCTTAATATGCATTCTTGAAATATGAAATTTGTATTGGTTACCTTTTGTTTCATTTCATGGTCGGTACGGTATATTTTACACGAATTTTTTAAGGAATCAGGAAAAGGAACCTAATTGTCTATATCTTATCGCTTAGAAACTGATTTGTCATTTATTATACTTCAATATTAAGGAATCAATCTGGGGATAAAGTAAAAAAGAAGAAAGATAAAAAGCTCCTTGAATATGATTTTCCTAAACTCAAAAAAAGATGCCTTGCTATTATTAAAAAAATTTGTTAGTATCATAAAATAACTCATTGACCGTTTTGTTTAACTAGTCAGTTCGAGGTGATATATGTCAATTGACAGGAAAAAGTTAATATTAGAAGCTGCGACAAAGTCTTTTTCACTCTTTGGTTATAAAGCTACAACAATGGAACAAGTAGCCAAAATTGCAAATGTCGGAAAAGGGACCATCTATACCTTTTATGCCAATAAAGAGCAATTGTTTAAAGAGATTGTGTTACGAATGATTGAAGAAATGAAAAATGAGGCTGAGCAGTCAATTAAACCAAACTTAACCTTTTATGAAAACCTGCATAGTGCACTATATCGAATCTTAGAATTCAGAAAGGAGCATCAATTATCACTGAAGCTATTTCAGGAAGAAAAAGAAATGGGAACGCCAGCCGTTTTACAAATGTTAAATGAAATGGAAATAGCGATTATTTCTTATATTAAGGAAAAAATTAAATTAGCTATCGAAAAGAAAGATATTTCTCCATGTAATCCTGAAATAACAGCTTTTATCATGTTGAAGATTTATTTAGCACTTATATTCGACCGGGAAAGAAATCATAAACCACTTGAAAAAGAAGAAATAGCAGAACTATTTCAGTTATATTTGTTTAACGGATTGGCTGTCACTCATGATAGTCCTTATTATTTGTAAAAAAATGACCAAATGAACTAAATGGTCAATCATACTTAGGGGGAAATTCTTTGAAATCTAGTTTAATAAAACAGGAGTTACTTGGCCTGTTTAAAAATAAAAAACTGCTTATTCCGATTATCGCAATTCTGTTTATTCCTATTTTGTATAGTGGCATGTTCTTATGGGCTTTTTGGGATCCATATGATCGTCTTGAAGATTTACCAGTTGCCATTGTTAATAATGACTCCGGTGCTGAGTTAGAGGGAGAAGAAATAAAACTAGGAGATGAATTTGTAGAAAAACTGAAGAAAAGTAAGGACTTTAATTTTCAGTTTGTTGATCGTAAAACAGGCTACAAAAACTTAGAGGATCAAAAATATTATTTACTAGTAGAAGTTCCAGATAATTTTTCAAAAAACGCGACGACGTTAATGGATGAAAAGCCGAAAAAACTTGAATTAAAGTATGTTCCAAATGAAAGCTTTAACTTCTTATCAGCTCAAATAGGAGAAACAGCAGTTCAAAAAATCCAAATGGCTCTTGCAGAAAAAGTAACTGAGACATATGCAGAGACCATGTTTGACATCATTACTGAAATGGGCGAAGGGTTTCAGTCAACGGATGAAGCAGCTGGGAAACTGAAAGATGGAATCCTGGACGTTGATAATGGTGCAAAAACTTTAGAAGAAAAATTAACATCATTAGCTGAGAAACAAGTTGAATTTACAGGTGGTACCAAGAAAGTTCAGGATGGTACCGTTGAGTTACAAAAAGGAGCAAAAACTCTTGCTGATGGTTTAGGTCAGTTATCTAACGCTCAAAAACAATTGATTGACGGAGCGAAAAAGGCAGAAGATGGGGCAGGAAGCCTTCAAGCTGGTATTGAAAAAACTCATACTGGCATTGGTACAGTTGAAGAAAAGATGAATGAACTTGTTTCAGGTACGGAAAAAATCCATGATGGAAGTAAGCAACTGACAGGTTCCTTGCAACAGTTAGAGTCAGGTTCAAATAGCTTAGCTGATGGAGCATCAGGATTGAAAGAAGGTGTATCGACTCTTCAATCGACCTTAGACCCATATTTGGGGGCTTTACCAAAAGAACAGCAAGATGCCTTGAAGCAAGCATTTGATAATTTATCAGCTGGCGCTACAAAGCTTGAATCAGGGAATAAAGAGCTTGCTAATTCTGCCGGTCAGATTCAAGCAGGTGCCTCTAGCCTTTCTGAAAATATTTCGACCCTGAATAGTGGCCAAAAAGCACTTCAAACAGGTGTCTCTCAATTAAATGAAGGAGCAGGTCAATTAGAAACAGGGGCTGCTCAATTAAAAGAAGGTCAATCTCAATTAAGAGTAGGTCTAGTAACATTCGGTGAGAAATTATCAGAAGCAGCAACCGGTAGCCAAAACCTCGCTTCAGGTTCAGTGACACTTGCAGATGGAGTCAATCAGCTTACAGCAGGATCGGCAGCATTAGCAGATGGATCTAGTCAATTAGCGGATGGTTCTAGTAAAATTGTAAGTGGAACAAGTAAGTTGGCGGAAGGGTCGACAGAGTTTAAGGATAAAATCAATAAAGCGGCTAAAGATTCAGCAGATATTAATGCTAGTGAAGAAACGTATAACATGGTTGCAGAACCTGTTAAGGTTGAAAAAGAAAGCATCAATAAAGTTCCGAACTATGGAACTGGTTTTGCTCCTTACTTCCTATCATTAGGTTTGTTTGTAGGTGCATTATTGCTCTCAATTGTCTTTCCATTAAGAGAGCCGATTGGAATTCCGAAAAACGGGTTCACTTGGTTCTTAAGTAAATTTGGCATTATTGCTGCAGTAGGTATTATCCAAGCAATTATAGCCTCAGGATTAACATTAGTACTGCTTGATATGGAAGTGAAAAGTGTACCGTTATTCGTAATGTTCTCGATTATAACGAGTTTGGTATTCATTACATTGATTCAGTTGCTTGTAACAACATTGGGAGATCCAGGTCGTTTCATCGCGATTGTTATCTTGATCTTACAATTAACGACAAGTGCTGGAACATTCCCACTTGAATTAATACCAGAACCATTACAAATATTCAATAATTGGTTACCGATGACCTTCTCAGTTAGAGGGTTTAAAGAGGTTATATCAAGTGGTAACTTTGGTTTGATGTGGCAAAACGTCTATGTTTTACTTGGCTTTACAATTAGCTTTATGATATTGACATTACTTTACTTTGTCGTTAAGCATAAGAAAAGCTATTCAGGAGTAAGCGAAACTACAGAAAATTAAACACAAACAAAAGAACGATTCCTCTTAAAGGAATCGTTCTTTTTGCGTGCAGCAGTAGATGAATAAAGTCTATATTTAGGTCAAATATTTGAGATTCGTACACTTTAATCATGAAAAAATCTGTATTTAGTAAATTTTCATTGTTAATAAATCTCCGAATCTTTACCTATCTTTTAATCTTGTGCTCTCACTAGCTTTTTAACAAGTTAATGAATATTACGTAGAAAACAAGTGAAGTAAATAACCATTTCAATTTATATTGACAAACCCTTTATTGGCTTGAATAAATGTCCCTTTGTTTATTTCCCCCCCAATTCCAGCAAGAACAAATCTTGACGCTAAACAGTGGAAGGAATAATAGTTTTAATTTTCACCAATTCCGTTAAGGAGATATTAGACTCCAACCGGTCTAAAGGAGGAGCTGTCACTTTAGGCGATAATTTGCACTTATTTTAAGTGCTATTTTGCACATGCAGCTTTAAAACCCAGCTACCTTCATAAGAGGTTAGCTGGGTTTCTTCATTGTTACTGTTTTTCTAAATACCGATAAATCGTTGTTCGAGATACACCCCATTTTTCTGCGACGTCTTTAATCGGGGTACCATTTTCAATTAGTGACTTCATCATTTCAATATCTTTCGGTCCAAATTTTTCAGGACGTCCTCCAAGACGACCACGTGATCTAGCTGCAGCTCGTCCGGCAGCCGAACGTTCCTCAATTAAATTACGTTCAAATTCCGCAAATGCCGCAAACAAATGAAACATCAATTGGCCTGTGGCATTACTTTTGTCCATTGTTAAATTTTCTTTCAGACTGTGAAAGCCCACACCACGTTCATTTATGCTATTCACAAGTTGAATTAAATCTTGCATATTGCGTCCTAATCGATCCAATCGCCAAACAACAATCGTATCGCCTTCACGTGCATACTGAAGTGCTTCCTCTAAACCAGGACGCAGTCTTTTTGCCCCACTCATTTTATCGTGAAAAATTTTGGAACACCCATATTGCGTAAGAGCGTCCATCTGTAAATCTAAATTTTGTAATCCCGTCGACACACGTGAATATCCAATTAACACTCAAATCACTCTTTCTTATTTTTCCTTTATATATATTGTAACATAAGATAAAAAGAGATAGGTTGTTGAACATAGTATAGTGAACAGAGTTTTGTTGCAAGAAAGGCAATAAAAAACGTCCTTTTCAAATCGAACAGTGGTGTGTTCAGAAAAGGACGAGTTTTGGAACAAATAATAAAATGTGTGCTTTTTTAATTTTGTTCAGCAATCGGGCCATTTTCTTGAACAAAAGTTTTAAAGAAAATTCGCCACAGTCTAAGGACCAAAAAGCATCATCCCCTGACACGTTTCATATAAACGGTTGGGGAGCGAAACAGGATTCATTCATTGGTTTACAGGCCGAAAATATATTGGGTCAAAGATTTATTTATGTTCGGTAAATTTAAAAAGACAAGACACTTAAATATTAGGTGTCTTTCAGATTTAATATTTTTCAGAAAATTCAGCATTCCTATTGTTTGGGATATATTCCCATTGTATACTTTTGATAGGTACCAACTAGTTGCTATTAGAAAAATAACACTTATAAAGGAGTTGATTTAATGACATTATCTCAAGGATTTTGACAATATTTCTTTGGATGGGAACCACGATATTGTATATAGGTTAAATTAATATTTTTATAGAGGAGATTATCACGATGAAAAAAAAAGTAAAAAGTATGTTGAGTTTTTTATTGATCTTTGCAATGGTTTTCAGCGGATTTGGGCAAGCGGCGGATGCCAAGGGTAATAACCAAGCTAATCAAGGAAAAAATAAGAATTCTAGTGAGCAAAATGTAAAACAGTGGTTAAGTGAATATGAATTCTATGAAGATACCAGAGATGCAAAAATCTATGATAAGGTGGCAATAAATGAATTAAAGCGTTTCGCAAAAGTCATAAAAGATACGAATGCTAAGTTTGATTCAAATGCACTAAAAGGGGAATTTGATAAAACCGGAGACGTTAAGCAAAAAGGTATGAATGACCTTGATAGGTTTGAACAATTGATTAACCAATATGAACAAGCAGTTCAAGAGGAGTATATAAAAGGAGTGGTTCTAAAAAGTGATCGGCTCTTGGAAATCAAACATAGGTTAACAATATATCTATGGGGGTATGTATCAAAAAACGATTTTAATGAACCAACGGAAGTATTACTTGCAGATATACTCTTTAATTTTTATTTATCGGATAAAATTGTCAATAAAAATGCGATCGGCATCTTAAAGGATATCTCCGATCAAGCAGATCACAAAGGAAATAAAATAAAAGCTCATTTGAATAACGCTGTGAAAATGTCTGAAAAAGGTAATGAGTTTCTAGAAAAAGATCTAGCTATCCCTGCATCAAAATCCTATCAAAATGCATATAAACAAGTGTTATTCGGACTTGAAAAAGCTGGCTACTCATTTAACACAGAATTCTTTGAATCTACCTCTGACACGGATGGGGACACGATAACAGATGGAACAGAATTCCTAGAGGGAATGAATCCATTTAAAAAGGATACAGATGGTGATGGATTAAAGGACAATATTGAATATGAGGTTAATTCATTTATTTCCCCGACAAAATATGATTCAGATGGTAATGGCATAAGTGATGCAGATGAAGATCTCGATGAAGACGGCCTGAGTAATAAAGACGAGCAAGCATATCAAACAAATTTAATTAAGGAAGATTCAGACCAAGATGGTTTAACTGACGGATTTGAAGTACATAAGTTTAAATCATTACCTCATAAAGTTGATACAGATGGCGATGGGTTAAGTGATGGAGATGAATATGCTTTAAAGACAAATCCGAATGCTGCAGACAGCGATGGTGACGGAATCGAGGATTCACAAAAACTCCGTAAACAATCGATTCGTAAATCATTGATTCAGCCTGATAAATCAGAAATTAAAAGTGTAGAAGTTAGTTTTAGTGCAAAGGGTAATATTAATAAAACAACTAGAATTAGCAGCACAAACAACGTTAAAACAACTAATTTACACGGTATTATTGGTTCTCCTGTAAGCATCACTACGAAATCAGAATTTGAGAAAGCAAGCATTACGTTTACTTATGATGAAGCGAAGCTGGGAGACACAGCGGAAAATGATTTAGGCATCATTTGGTACAATGAAGAGAAGGAAATGTATGAAGGTCTTAACGCTGAATTAGATGCAAGTAAGAATACATTAAGTGTGGAAACGACTCACTTTGGCGAATTTCTGGTTGTTGATAAGAAAAAATGGCTGGAGCTTTGGAGCAGGGAAATAGACTACTCTGGGGCGCATGGTGAAAATGAAACGCTGGCAATGAGAACAGGTGGAAAGAACAGTCAAGTTACCATCGATACAACAGATTCAGATGGCGATGGCTTATACGACATCTATGAAACGAAGGGAATGAAAACACCATACGGTATCATCTACTCAGACCCTAACAAGAAAGATAGTGACGGAGATGGATTAACCGATGGGGAAGAAATGGGTCCGTTCCAATCATTCACGGTAAACATTTTTGGAGTTACGATTCATTTTGAAGGTTTCTTTCCAACGAGTTTTCCTGACCGAAAAGATAGTGACGGAGATGGAAAGCTGGATAATGAGGATTCGAGACCGTTGGACTCTAATTTTTCCGATACAGTCATTTTTCAATCAGATCGGCCAGAAGGCTATGATGAAAATGGAAATGTAGCGAATGATATGAAAACAAATGATTATACAGAAGATGAAATAAAAGACATTAGCTGGATGTTTAGACTCCAATTACTTGAATCGAATTTCCCGAGTATTCTCTTTTATGAGTTAGAGGATATGTCAACAAGCTTGTTTGCCATGGGAGATATGGAAGACGTAATTTTAGATATGATTAATCACTTTAGGGAGGGGTCCGGTAAAGAGTATCGCGACCAGACTTTAACGAAAGAAGCAAAAGAGCATGAAACAACGAAAGCCTATGTTGAATTTGTCAAAAAGGCCTTAGTGGATGAGCTAAAGAAAAATGGAGGTAATCTGGCAGCACTTAAGTTTGATCAGAGTACAAAGAATACAAATGAATTTTATAATTATATCCAGAGAAATGCTAGCTACCCGACGTTTAGCACTTGGAATGATCGTATAGGCGGACTGACCATTACAGTAAATGATACTTGGGGGAATACGGTATCCGTAAAAGATTTTTCAGTAGAGAATAATCGCTTTAAAGGAGTCATGCGTGTTCGTTTATATGATCATTTTGGGCTGGATCAGCCAGATGTGGAGAAGGTGTATAAGAACTTAGCAGGATTCCGTTCCTGGTTTGTCTTACAGCACTTTGATGAATATGATGGTAAATATAAGCCTTTTGTTACGGTAATGGAAATGGATATACCATTTGAAGGAGATTTGAGTGATTAAAGTTATTGTAAAAATTATAGTTTTGATGATTTGTATACTCTTCATTCCATTAAACTTAATGGGATGTACAAAGAATAAGGAATCAAGCGGGGAAACAAAAATTTTCGAAATTGCCAATACAGAAGAGGTCGTTGATAAAAAGGATGAAGAAGTGGTAACTCTTAGGAAGCATTATATGATTCTAAATCCACCAAAAGATCTAACAGAGTTGAAAGAATTAGTTGAAACATACAGTAAGGAACATCCAGTTGAAGGTGAAATGAAAGCAATAGAAGGCAAGAACAGGATTTTTGATCTATCCTTTTATAGGGAAAGTGAGGATTTGCCTAGAGACTGGCAGCCTGATGAAGGTTACATGAATACAGATCGGCTGGAACATCATAAGAATGATCTAATTGCCTATATCATTTGGTCAGATGCTGAACCACAAAAGGAATACACTGTTTATGATAAAAGTAAAGAAGGAAAGGTCATGAAGCAGATGCATTTTATAGGGGATTAGCTTGTTGAGTGACACACTATCTATACACTAAAAAATAAAGAAATGGAAATTGTTAGAAACTACAACAGGAACACTACATGATAGACTGGGGATCACTATGAATATTTTCCATAGTGGCCCTCATTACTCGAATCGTTTCCATACCCTATTAAAACTTTAATATTCCATAATACCAGCTAATATAATTTTTTCTTTGTTCCGTTAAAGGGTGCTATTCCGGAGTAAGATAAAAGTCCAATTTCTTAATTTTAATGTTGAGAAATTGGGCTTTTTATATTTATTTATAGTGCAAAATAGCGTTTAAAATGGGTGCAAAATAACTCCTAAAGTGACATTTTTTGGTTATTTATTCTTGTTTTACGTCTAAATTGTTAGTCTATAATTATATGTATAAAACATTTAAGACTTTTAGACAAAGGGTGATACATTTTGTTAATTGGTTATGCAAGAGTTTCAACTACTGGCCAGGATTTAGAAACGCAAAAGGAAATATTGGCAAATGAAGGGTGCGAAAAGCTTTTTGTTGAGAAAGTAACTGGAACAAGTACCAAACAAAGAACTCAACTTTATTAAGCTATGGAATTTGCGCGAGAAGGAGATACATTAGTGGTAACAAAAATAGATCGTTTAGCTCGTTCTATTATGGACTTAAATAAAATAGTTCAAGGGTTGGCTGAAAAAGGGGTTAAAGTTAGATTTGTGAAAGAGGATATGAAGTTTGATGGTTCAAACGAAGGAAATAGCTTACAAACACTCCTTTTTAATATTTTAGGTTCTTTCGCACAATTTGAACGTGATCTTATTGTAGAAAGAACTACAGAAGGTCGGGAGAGAGCAAAAAAGCAAGGTAAACATATGGGAAGACCAGGACAAGATGAAAAGACTTTAAAACGAGCTATTAAGCTTTATAATGAACGTGAAACAAACGGAATGAGTGTAAATGACATAGTAAAAGCTACAGGAGTTCCACGTTCCACCTTATATGCTAAAAGGTAATGGGGTTGCTGTGGCAGCTCTTTTCTTTATGCAACTATCGGGGCAGATTAGCATTCCTGTAGAGCGTTATTTTTCAGCTTTGAAAAAAATAGGGCTCCTCAGTAAGATATGAGTAAGACACCAC
>NZ_JBHZPE010000051.1:0-30458 GCF_042787985.1 Peribacillus sp. YIM B13481 | reverse complement strand
AGTCTCGCACTTCCGCTCCAATCAACCTTAAATAGTTTCGTTTTAAAAACAACAATCTTTACGAAAAGAGCCAAAATGAATGATCCAACGTTTAGAAAATGGGAGTCTGTCAACAATGGGAATAAGTAAATAACTATGGAGGTGTTCAATTAATGAATGTTAATGGTGCCCTAGAGGTTCTTGATCGCATGCGGCTTCCTAATGGCGCGTATACTGCAAGCGTTTCCGATGATTATAATTATGTCTGGATAAGGGATGTCGTTTATACAGTACTGCCATTTATAAATGATCCATCCAATCGTTATGAGAAAGCATATCATGCTTTATTCGACTTATTTCAATCCTATGAGTGGAAGATAGATATTCATACAGAACAGAAACCCCAGTATCTTTATGAACATATCCATGCACGGTATTCCACTGAACTGGAAGAACTGACTGATGAATGGGGGCATGCCCAAAATGATGCGATAGGTGCCTTTTTATGGGGTGTCGGAGAAGGATATAAGCATGGAAAAAAGGTGATAAGAAATCAACGTGATTTACAAATCGTTCAAAAGTTGGTCAATTACTTGGAATGCCTGCAATATTGGCAGTCGGAAGATAACGGGATGTGGGAAGAAAATATCGAAATTCATGCTTCAAGCATCGGTGCATGTGTTGCTGGTTTGAATTCAGTCAAGATGCTGGTCAACGTTAAGGAGGAACTGATAATGAAGGGAGAAGAAACACTTCGTTTCCTACTCCCGAGGGAAAGTTATTCAAAAGAGACGGATCTAGCCCTTTTATCCTTAATTTATCCTTATCGACTGGTAGATCGTGAAATAGCCCTTAAAATATTGAAGAATGTCACAGGGCGCCTTGAAAGAACAAAAGGTTGTATACGATATGAAAAGGACCTTTATTATAATGAAGGCCAGGAAGCGGAATGGTGTTTCGGTCTTCCGTGGCTGGGCTTATGCTACCTTGAACTTGGCATGATGAACAAAGTAAAGGAATATACAGATAAAACGAAAATGATCATTCCAGAAAATTGGGAAGTCCCTGAGTTATATATTGGAGGCAGTAATATTCCAAACAGGAATACTCCCCTGGCATGGTCAGTCTCATTATCCTATTTATTCTTAAAGAAAACTCACATGATCCGAACCGAACAAGTAACATGAAGCATTCATACATGATTCCTTAAAGCTCTTTCCTATAAAATGGGGAGGGCTTTTATTAGAATAACAATATTTTTACATTAAATGGTCTTTTTCTACAGAAAAGTGTTTTAATTTTCAAAAAAAGGGCATTTTATTATAATAAGTTCACCTCCATTTGAAGGATTAATATCATTTACACCGAATATATATAATAACTGGGGAACGATGGGTAAAATACTATCGAGTTAATACTGATGGAGGGGTTTTATTGAGTACAATTATGGACCAGCTACAAGAGAATTATCCAAGCGATTTCGATTTATATTTGTTTCATGAAGGCACCCTTTATGAAAGCTATAAAATGCTTGGGGCACACATTGTAACATCATTAGGTAATGAAGGAGTACGCTTCGCCGTTTGGGCCCCCCATGCCAAGCAAGTTTCAGTAGTCGGTAATTTTAATAATTGGGACGGAAATAATCATGCGATGAAACGGATCGAGCGTTCAGGCGTCTGGGTGTTGTTCGTACCAGGACTTCAAGAAGGGGAACTTTATAAATACGAAATACATACACCTGGAAATAAACGTATCCTAAAAGCCGATCCATATGCCTTCTATTCGGAAGTCAGACCAAAAACAGCCTCGGTCATTAAAAGGCTGGATAATTTTGAATGGCAAGATTCGAAGTGGATAGCCGATAGGAAAAAGGAAAATATCTATCATAAACCCATGTCCATATATGAAGTACACCCTGGAACATGGAAACAGACAGAAGATGGTGTATTTTATTCGTACCGTGAATTGGCTGATAGATTAGTTGATTATGTGATTGATAATAGTTTTACACATATTGAAATCATGGCCATAATGGAACACCCATTTGATAAATCGTGGGGATACCAGGTCACAGGCTATTATTCCGTTACCAGTCGTTACGGTTCACCGGAAGATTTTAAATATTTAATTAACCTTTGCCACCAAAAGGGCATTGGCGTCATCCTTGACTGGGTCCCCGCCCATTTTTGTAAAGATGCACATGGACTTTCCCGTTTTGATGGTACGCCACTCTATGAACCAATTGATCATACTAGGGCAGAGCGTCCGTTATGGGGGACATACAATTTTGATTTTACTAAACCGGAAGTAATCAGTTTTCTTATATCAAATGTGATGTTTTGGATGGATGTATACCATATTGATGGGGTCCGTGTCGATGCGGTATCGTCAATGGTTTATTTAAATCATGATAATCCCTTGCCGGTTAAGCTGAAAAACCAGTTTGGTGGTGAGGAAAATATAGAAGCCATACAATTTTTGCAAAAACTTAATGAGGTGGTTTTCAATAAATATCCCCATGCATTAATGATGGCTGAAGAAGCAACAGACAGGCCGCTTATAACATCACCTACCGATATCGGAGGCCTGGGTTTTAATTACAAATGGAATATGGGATGGACTAACGATATTCTTCGTTACATGAAACTTGAAACGAATGAAAGGCCAAATCACCATAGCCTCTTAACATTTTCATTGTTCTATGCTTTTTCAGAAAATTTCGTTTTACCCTTTTCACATGATGATGTAGTTCATGGCAAGAGGTCTTTATTGAATAAGATGCCAGGTGACTATTGGCAGAAATTCGCTAACTTACGGTTGCTCTTTGGGTATTTCATGACACATCCTGGAAAGAAACTTCTCTTTATGGGCGGTGAATTTGGCCAGTTCATAGAATGGAAAGATGAGGAACAATTGGATTGGCTGCTTTTGAAATATGAATCTCACGAAAAGCTGGCATATTACTTCCGTACCCTTCAGGAATTTTATAGGCAAACTTCCTCTCTATGGAGATTGGATCATGTCCAGGAGGGATTTGAATGGATAGATCCAAACAATAGTAGTCAGAGTATCATAACCTATATGAGAAAAGGTAAACGCAAAGGTGATTATTGTATTGTTGTCTGTAATTTCTCTGCACAGGCCCATGCTCATTATCAAATAGGTGTGCCATCCCAGGGGAAATATATAGAGGTCTTCAGCAGTGATTCAGTAGCTTTCGGAGGATCTGGTCAGGTCAATGAAAAACCCATTAATGTCAAAAAAGAATCATGTCATAATCAACCATACAGCATGGAAATAACCGTACCTCCTTTAGGCATATCAATTTTTATGAAGCAAACAAAAAAAAGACGGGGGAGAGTGAACGAATAATGGGAGCGAAAAAATGGATAGCAATGTTATTGGCAGGAGGCCAGGGTTCGAGGTTAGGTGAATTGACAATCGGTTTGGCAAAACCAGCGGTACCCTTTGGCGGTAAGTATAGGATCATCGATTTTCCATTAAGTAACTGCACTCATTCTGGTATTGATACGGTTGGGGTACTGACCCAATACCAGCCATTGATTCTAAATGATTATGTGGGTAATGGCAAAGCTTGGGATCTGGATCTGGATGTTGGCGGAGTTTCCGTTCTTCCCCCTTATCAAGGGAAAGAAGGCGGTGAGTGGTATAAAGGGACGGCAAACGCCGTTTATCAAAATATCCAATACATTGATAACTATAATCCGGAACATGTACTGATTCTCTCCGGTGATCATATTTATAAGATGGATTACAGTAAGATGCTGGATTATCATATCGAAAAAAATTCAGAGGCAACCATAGCTGTCATTCAAGTGCCATGGCAGGAAGCAAGCCGTTTTGGGATTATGAATACCAATGATGATGATAAAGTCACCCAATTCGATGAAAAACCAAAGTATCCAAAGAGTAATCTCGCATCCATGGGAGTATACCTTTTCAATTGGAAGAACCTAAGACGGTATTTAATAAACGATGAAAAAGATGCAAACTCTTCTAATGATTTCGGTAGCAACATCATTCCCAAGATGCTAGAAGATCGAAAAAAACTGTATGCCTATCGTTTTAATGATTATTGGAAAGATGTTGGAACGGTCGAAAGCCTTTGGCAGGCCCATATGGATTTATTGGAGGAAACGCCAAATTTCCAGTTGGATGATCAGCAGTGGAAAATTTTTGCGCGCAATGCAAACCACCCTCCGCAATATATCTCATCAGATGCCGAGGTTAGTCAGTCGCTTATCAATGAAGGGTGCATGATACATGGAAATATTGAACATTCCGTTTTATCGTATAATGTACAGGTGGGCTATGGGTCAACCATAAAAGATTCAGTCATCATGCCTAATGTTACGATTGGTGAAAACGTTCATATAGAAAGAAGCATCATAGCCAGCAATTGTGTTATAGAAGATGGTGCAGTAGTTGGCAATTCAGCGGTTACATCCGATATCACCTTAATTGGCGAAAATCAGACCATTGTCAATCCAAACAAAAAGAAGATCACTCTTAACTAGAAAAAGGGGAAGATCCTATGGAAAATGTGTTGGGTATTATTAACTTAATCAATGAAAGACAACATTTAAAAGAGCTGACCGCTCACCGTAATGTAGCATCAGTGCCATTTGGTGGACGCTACCGTTTGATTGACTTTACGATGTCGAACTTCATAAATGCGGATGTATCAAAGGTGGCCGTTTTCCCAAAAGAAAAATATCTCTCAGTCATGGATCATCTTGGCTCAGGAAAAGAATGGAACTTGGATCGGCGTTCAGGAGGATTATACATCTTGCCCCCTATCCATCCGGATGAAACTGTAACAGGCGATATGAAGCAATTCTATGATCACCTCAGCTTTTTTGAACGTGCAGCGGCAGATACTGTCATCATTTCCCCTGGAAGCCATGTATGTAAATTGGATTTCAATGATGTGCTTGATTATCATAAAAAACATAAAGCGGATATTACGGTCGTTTATAAGGATTATGTAGGGGAATTAATAGAAAAGCCAATCTATCACACTTGCTCAGTAGATTCGGATGATGACATCACGGACATAAGCTTTTATACCATCCCTAGACCTGGTGACCATGTTTGCCTCGAAACCTTCATCATAAGTAAAACCTTATTGGTGAACTTGATCAAAAGCTGTGTTGCCAGTGGAGAATATGACTTTTTGAAAGATGCTGTGAAAGCCAATCTTCACCGTTTTACTGTCAAAGGCTACAATTTTACTGGAGATATGCCATTCATCCATTCCATTGAAAGTTTTCATTCCAGTAATATGAATTTCCTGAACCCTTCTGTTATCCGTTCTTTCTTCGGAGACACTTGGGATGTTTATACAAAAATCAAACATGAGGCACCGACCAAATATTCACGATCATCGAAGGTTACCAATTCATTGATAGCCAACGGTTGTGATATTGAAGGGACTGTCGAAAACAGTATACTCTTCCGTGGAGTAAAGGTAAAAAAGGGAGCGGTTATAAGAAATAGCATCATCATGCAAAAAGGCGTGATTGAAGAAGGTGCTATCGTGGAAAATATCATAACCGATAAAGAAGTGAAAATTACTAGTGAAAAATCAGTTATTGGTTTAAAACAGCCAGTTGTAATAAAAAAAGCGGAAGTCATTTAAAAGAGGAGGTGCGGCAATGAATGTTGTATTTGCTGCTTCAGAATGCGCCCCTTTTATAAAAACGGGAGGGCTCGGAGACGTTATAGGTGCGCTCCCTAAAGCGCTAAAAAAACAGGGAGTCCATGTAAGTGTCATCCTTCCTAAATACGGGGATCTGCCCAACCGATTTAAACAGGAAATGAAACATATGACGAGTATTGAAGTTCCTGTTGGTTGGCGCCAGCAATTTTGTGGTATCGAAAAACTTGTTGCAAATGGAATTACATATTATTTCTTGGATAATGAATATTATTTTAAACGGCATGGGAGTTATGGTTTTTTTGATGATGGCGAAAGGTTCGCCTTCTTTTCCCGTGCAATATTAGAGGTTTTACCCTATTTAGAAAAAAAGCCGGATGTCATACACTGTCATGATTGGCAAACAGGCCTTGTCAGTGCTTTGCTGAAAGCCCATTATCATAACCATCCTTTCTATCAGGATATTAAAACGATATTTACAATACATAATTTACGCTATCAAGGAGTTTATCCTAAAGCTGTTTTAGCAGAATTACTGGATTTAAGTGAATTATATTTTAATATCGATGGTCTTGAATTCCATGGAAATGTAAGTTATTTGAAAGCTGGCTTAGCTTTCTCTAACATAGTCACAACTGTAAGCCCAAGTTATTCCGAAGAAATTCAGAGTCCCTATTTTGGGGAAAACCTGGATGGGTTTTTAAGGAAAAGAAATGGTGACCTTAAAGGGATTATCAATGGAGTGGATTATGAGGAATATAATCCTGCGGAAGATGAACATCTTCCTGTTCCATTCGATTCCTATGAGGGTAAGATGGAGAATAAACGTGAGTTACAGAAATCGTTGGATCTTCCAGTCAATGATGATGTCCCGGTCATATCAATGGTGACCAGGCTTGTTGATCAAAAAGGAATGGATCTTATTCTCCATGTTTTTCATGAAATGATGAACCAAGGAATTCAATTCATTCTTTTAGGTACGGGTGATGAGCAATATGAATCTGCATTTCGCCATTTAGCTGACCAATATCCAAATCAGGTTTCAGTAAATACATATTTTGATGAGGGTTTAGCAAGACGCATATATGCAGGTTCTGATTTATTTCTGATGCCGTCCCAATTCGAACCATGTGGAATTGGCCAACTATTGGCGCTTCGTTATGGTACTCTGCCGTTAGTGAGGGAGACAGGCGGACTTCGTGATACAGTCATTCCGTATAATCAATTTACTGGTGAGGGGAATGGTTTCAGTTTTACGAATTATAATGCACACGATATGCTTCATACAATTGAACAATCAGTTGGGCTCTACAAATTCCAGCCCAAAAGATGGAGGAAGATGGTCGAAAGTGCAATGAAGTTAGACTTCAGTTGGACATCATCTTCCATAAAGTATATTGAGCTGTATGAAAGTCTCATCCCTGTCATGAAGTGATAATTGGATAGGTAATACATAAAACACTTGCGAAAATAAGTCTTCGTAAGTGTTTTGTTTCTTTTACCATCAAATATGGGTATATGTTTGATATATATAAAATATTGTTGTGTAGGAGAATGAAAAGATGAGAAGAAGAAGAATGGAATTTGTATTTTTATTTATTTTAATTGCCGCAGTTTATGTGATCCTTTTCACTCATGTTAGCTTCAACGTGAAGCTATTTTTTATTGGATTATATATTTTTGTCATGTTTGTTACCATGTTTTCACTCATGCTGGAAAATAGATTTGCTCACGAGACCCTTTTATGGATGTATGTACTTTTGTTTTTCCCGGTATTTGGATATGTATTTTATCTATTTTCAGGTCAGCTCTATTTAAAGGGGTATTTGTTTCGAAGTAAAAGGAAAAGAGATCGGGAAGAATGGAAGAGTCTTGTCACTCATGTATCACCGCCAGATCTTTCGTTCTTGAATAATCATCAGCAATCATTCGCAGCTTTTGCCAAAAATGCTTCTGAGACAACTATAAGTACATCTTCGCAAACGGAAGTTTTGAAAAATGGAAACGAAACGTTTACGGAAATCATTAAACAGTTAAAAAAGGCTGAAAAATTCATTCATATTGAATATTATATTTTTCGTTCAGACAGGCTTGGTACCGAAATTATAGACATCCTAATTGAAAAAGCAAAAGTTGGTGTGGAAGTTTTATTCATTTTTGATGCAGCGGGTAGTTTAAGCCTTTCAAATAATGAAGTTAAGCGGATGAAAAATGCGGGGATAAAAGCTTATCCATTTTCGCCATTGAAACATGGTTTTTTCAATCAAAAGTTCAATTTTAGGAATCACCGAAAAATCATCATCATTGATGGTGAAATTGGTTTTGTAGGCGGATTAAACGTAGGTGAGGAATATTTGGGACGAAATAAAAACATTGGTTTTTGGAGAGATACACACATGGTCCTGAAAGGGGAAGCGGTATTTATGCTTCATACCGTTTTCCTTCTGGATTGGGAATATGTTAGTGGGGAAGATGTATTGCAAGAACGTCCAGTATTCAAAAATAAAGTTGAACATGGGGATGGAGCTGTCCAGGTTGTAGCGAGCGGACCTGATACACAACAGGGAATAATGAGTGATTTTTACTATTCGCTTATTACTAGCGCCACTGAATCAATCTGGATTGCAAGCCCATACTTCGTACCTAATCAAGCCATTAAAGCAGCAATTAAACATGCAGCCATTAAGGGGTTACAAGTTAGGCTTATGGTTCCGGCAGTAAATGATGGGTTTTTAACCCAATATGGAAGTCGCTCCTATTTCGGGGAGCTGCTTCAATTCGGTGTAGAGGTATACTCGTATAAAAAGGGCTTTTTACATCAAAAACTTATTATCGTAGATGGTGATATGGCCTCTATAGGGACCGCAAACATGGATATGAGGAGTTTTCATCTGAATTTCGAAGTCAATGTCTTTCTTATGGGCAGCCGTACCATTGATGATCTTGTCACTCATTACAAAGAAGATATGAAAGATAGTGATAAGCTAGATTCAATCAGGTATAACGATCGTGGCTTCTTGGAACGTTCAAAAGAATCATTTGCCAGATTGTTTTCGAATGTACTCTAATGGGAAAAAATGAAGATAAATAGTATAGTTGAAATGTAATGAAATTAGTTGGCCATAAGGAGAATTAAAGAGAATATGAAATTGGTTTCCTGGAATGTGAATGGTATTAGGGCTTGTGTTAAAAAAGGATTTTTAGATTACTTTAAAGATGTGGATGCAGATATTTTTTGTCTTCAAGAAACTAAGCTACAAGAAGGGCAGATTTCACTTGAATTGGAAGGGTACCATCAATATTGGAATTATGCACTGAAAAAAGGATATTCCGGTACAGCCATTTTCACGAAGGAAAAACCGCTTTCCGTGAAATATGGTGTAGGGGGGCTGGACGAGGAGCCGGAAGGCAGGATCATAACACTGGAATTCGAGAAATTCTATATGGTGAATGTTTATACACCCAATGCCAAAAGGGATTTATCTAGGCTTGATTACCGTCTCGAATGGGAAGATGGGATGATTGATTATCTTAAAAAACTGGATTTGGTGAAACCGGTAATCTTTTGTGGTGACCTGAATGTCGCACATCAGGAAATCGACTTGAAAAACCCAAAACCTAATATTGGGAATTCGGGTTTCACTAATGAAGAACGTGGGAAGATGACTGAATTACTTGATGCAGGGTTTATCGATACATTTCGCCATTTTTATCCAAACCAGGAAGGTGCCTATACTTGGTGGTCATATATGAGTAAAGTAAGAGAGCGGAATATTGGCTGGAGAATCGATTATTTCATTGTTTCTAAACGGATGGCGGATTCTTTAATGGAGGCTAACATTCACTGCGATGTTATGGGTAGTGATCATTGCCCGGTCGTCTTGGAAACGAACCTCTAAATCGAATAATTTCGTTTAAATGGGGATACTATTGGTTATCCATATTTAACAGGAGGTTAGGATTATGAACACATTTATCGTGGGCTTTCATCAAGAAGATAATGTAGATAGCATGCAAGTGCAAAAACTGACGGCGGCTGAGTTTGAAAAAACAACATCACGCGGTTTTCGCAGATTATTTGAACTGGATACAAATATCGGGTATTTCGTTTTTTTTGATGCAGAAGATGATGAGGGTGATTTATCTCATCTTGTTTTGCAGTATGAAGAAGATAATCAGGATCCAAGTGATTGTTATTCCTTTTCTAAAAATGACTTTTATGAATTCATGGCACTTTATTTGCAAGGCATGGATGAAGTGGAAGATGCAGAAGATGATGAGGACAACGAAGAGTATGGACCAATCCATCATCTTGCCCATTTGATGTTTCATATTGTTGAAGAAGGAAAATCCGTAAAGCCTTAACTGCCGGGTGATGAGATGAAAGGGACTTGTGGGCTTTGTGGCAGTGTTGAGATTGAACTGACCATCTCCTAAGGAGTTAAGCGGCAGCCATTTACCAATTGCTTATCTCTGTAAATCATGTCATAAATAGATTCACGCACGCCTTGTATTCAAACCGAGAGCTCGCCATCCGACTATATAACGTTGTATTGCTAAAAAATGATGAAGCATTGAAAAAATACTTAAAGTGGATAAAAAAACAACCGGTTACCAGGACAGTCAAGATTAGAAAATCAAAAACCAAATAATGCAAAAGCCCATCTTTATAAAGATGGGCTTTTGCATTTCGTTCAGCTTGCTTTATTTTTCAACCGGTCCAGTAAAAATCCACCTTTAAAATAGCGTGGTTCATATGAAATGATGAAAGCCTTAGGTTCAAACTTTTCAACGGTTGCTATTAATTCTTGTTCCCGGTTTCGTTTTGTCAAGATTTCCATCCGATAGCGGTTGCTATCCCTGCCCTCGCCCGTATAAAGAGTGACACCAAATCCGTTGTTCCTTAGGGTATCAACTAACTGTTCATTTTTGGTTTGGGTATTAACGGTTACATTAATAAAACCGATGGCGAGTTTTTGCTCAATTTTCGTACCAAAAATTATTCCGATTCCAAAACCGACTGCATAGACAACCATGGCGAGTATGCTTTGGTCACCGCCAAATACAAGGGATAAACCAAAAACGTATACTAACATTTCTGCGATACCCAGTATCGAGGCAAGTATGGTAATATTTTTTACTAAGAAAATGGTTCGCAGCGTGTATATCGGAACATAAATAAGTTGCAATAGCAGAATCAGAAGTATTTCTTTCAATTGAGCACCTCACCAATATCTTCTAGTTAAATTTAGATGTTTCATCCTCGGGAATGTTCATACTATATGTAACATCTTCCATAATCTAACCACACTATAATAGAAGAATTCAATGGGAAATATTAAGTATTTTTTATGGAATTTCCATTGTGAACGAATTAAGTATTTATAAGATTTTTAATACTCTTTTTTTTATTAATTTGGTATCATTATCCTTATTGATTAATATGGGGGAATGAATATGATTAATTATGATGGACGGATATTCAGAGCAAAAGTCAACTCTGAAAATGGGGAAGTATCAGGAAATACTTCCTTTCACTATTCACAAGAAGGTTCTATTCTTTCAGCAAGTTATCAGGGTGGAGAGATTGTTAAAGGTACGTTAATAGGGCTTGTCCATATGGATGGATCTCTTGAATTCAGGTATAATCATATCAATGAAAAAGGTGAAATAAGAGGAGGAAGCTGTCTTTCCACCCCTGAAATGCTGCCTGATGGAAGGATACGTTTGCATGAAAAATGGAAATGGTCAGATCTCGAGCATAGTGAAGGACACTCCATCATTGAAGAAGTGAAAAAATAAGATTCTGCATAGAGGGGTTTGAGGACAATTACTACTATTTGTTTAGTGCGGCATGGTCAAACAGATTGGAATGCACTAGGGAAACTGCAGGGGCAGACTGATATCCCTTTAAATGAACTAGGAAAGATACAGGCACGGCAATGTGGTGAATTTTTGTCTAAAGAGGATTGGGATGTAATCATATCAAGCCCACTAAAAAGGGCAAGGGAAACGGCTGAAATCATTTCCAATTATATCGAAGTTCCGGTAATTGAAAAAATAGCATTCATTGAAAAGAATTTTGGCGTCGCTGAAGGAATGACAGCAGCAGAAAGGGAAGCAGCATTCACGGATAAGTTATATCCCGGTCAGGAAAATCAGGATTCTTTACGAAACAGGCTGATGAATGGGCTCCAGGAAATTCAAAAGGAGTATCCTGACAAGAAAGTGATACTTGTTGCACATGGCGCTGTCATTCATTTCATTTTACGATTGATGTCAAACGAGTCAATCGTTTCCAAAGAAATGCGGTTGTTCAATGCATGTTTGAGTACGATTAGATTTGATGCCGATTCTTGGATTATTGATGATTTCAATCAAGTGAATCATTTATCTTAGTCCTATATTAGTTGGGGTTAAAAATGGGTATGGTTGATATTCAGGAGCTAATGAAGGAAAGAAGGAAATAATGACTAAAAAGACGGCATTGATTTTAGGGGCTACAGGTGTGGTCGGTACCCAGTTGGTTAAAGAGATAAGCAGTAGCAAAATCTATAAGGAAATCCATTTTATGACAAGAAGGGAAACGGAATTCACAGAGCCCAAGTGCACAGGGCATATTGTGGATTTCGAAAATTTATCCAGGTATGCCGATTTGTTCAACGTCACGGATGTTTTCATTTGTTTAGGTACAACGATCAAGAAGGCTAAATCCAGGGAAGCTTTTCGTAAAGTTGATTATGATTATGTAATCGAAGCAGCTAAAATGGCGAAAACATCCAATGTTGAAAAATTACTCGTCATAACAGCCATGGGAGCCGATTCCAAATCAAAGTTTTTTTACAACCGTGTTAAGGGCGATGTGGAAGGAACACTACAACACCTAGATTTGAATTCTGTACATATTTTCCGTCCTTCCTTACTTCTTGGAGAACGAAAGGAATTTAGGGCAGGTGAAAAGATTTCTAGTATGCTAAGCCCATTTGCTAAATTTCTCTTTATGGGCCCTTTACGCCCATATCGTGCCATAGAAGCAAACAAAGTAGCTGCTGCAATGTATGCTGCAGCCCAAACCACGACAAGGGGATTTCATCTTTATAATTCTGATGAAATAGAGAGACTTTCAACAAGGAGTTAATCATAAATTCATGAAATGAGCCTCCAATAGGCTCGTTTTTTTATAATTTTAAAGCCGTTTTGGATGTATCTGACAGCAGATGAACATTTGTAGCTGAAAAAAGGAAGTGGAGTATAATAGTGAGAACCTGGATAAATTGGAAAGTCCAGGCCAAAGGGGTCTGGAAAGGTAATTAAAGTCAATCAATAGAGAAATTCATGATACTACTTCATTTCTAATCTTCCGGATGAAACTTGATTCCAACTAGGTTTTCCACTACAATTCGTAGTGGGAGTGATAAAAATGAATATTAAAAATTTTAAATATGATGAAGTTGGACTGAATCGTTTCTTTGGTCCCTTGGAAGCTAATATCATGGAATATTTATGGGATAAAAATGAACAGAGTATTAAAGCTGTCCAGCAATCCTTGGAGCTTGACAAGCCTATCAACTTTAATACTGTAATGACAGTCATGAACCGTTTAGTTGAAAAGGGCATTCTTGAAAAGAGGTCCGAAGGAAGGCTTTCATTATTTCGCCCCGTGCAGTCTAAAGCCGAGTTTTTAGAAGAGCAGTCAAAGAAACTGACTGAGAATTTGCTGGATGAGTTTGGCGGGGCTGTCATTAGCCATATGCTTGATGCCATGAAAGACGCTGACCAAGGTTTAATTGAAAAATTGGAACAAAAAATTCAATCGTTAAAAAAGGATAAATTATAATGTGGAAGAAAAAGTCTTATTTTGTGATAAGCCTGAGTCTTTTAATTGCTTGTGTAGTATGGAGCCAAATGGGAGCGTTTTTGGTACATATCTTTTTTGGAGTAAATATTAAAGCCAACTTTTTTAAATTTTGCTTTAGTCTATTCAAGGAAGGTTCAGTTTACTACTTTATAGTCATCACACTGCTCAATATAGTAATATCCTATAGTATATTGAGCACCCTTTTCAAAATTGCAGAGCAATATCTTCTATCCAGAAGGTTCAAACAAAAGCTTTTTACCTACAAAAACGTTGAAAAGACAAGGACAATAAATGAAACATTCAAACAGGTCAACAAAGATATCTTAGTTGTTAATGCTAATCAACCACTTGCGTTTACGCTTGGTTTCAGGCGACCTTTCATTGTTTTAAGCACTGGTTTAATTCAATTATTGGAGCTTGACGAGCTGGAAGCGGTAGTGGAGCATGAAGCATTTCACCAAAAAAGATATGATCCACTGGTAATCTTTATTTTACAGTTGATCTCGCATACTTTATGGTTTGTTCCACTGACAAAATGGTGTTATAAAAATTACAAAATAATAAGTGAATTATTAGCCGATGAATATGCGATTAATAAAATGGGCACTGATTTAGGCATAAGCGCTGCTTTGTTGAAGTTAATTAAACATTTTAGCTCTGATAAATCAACTCCTGTCATTGTCCACTTCTCAAATGAATCGGTAAACTATAGACTTCAGCATTTAGTTGATCCTCATAAAACAATTCCTTTGAGGGCTGATAGTACCACGATTTTTGTTTCTATATATGTTTTGGTGATATTATTGGGAATGACTATAGTGATTGTCGGATGACTTTCACTTGATTTTTTTGCAAGTTTACACTACACTTTGTAGTGTAAAATAAATAAAAGGAGATGTGTCATGAATAAACAAGAAATCGGTACCTTTTTATTAAGAGTAATGTTGGGAATTACATTTTTGTTACATGGTTTATCAAAGTTCCAAGGTGGATTGGATAACACATCAGGATGGTTTCAAAGTATGGGCATTCCAGGGTTTTTGGCCTATGTTGTTGGTACAATTGAATTGGTTGGAGGATTAGCTTTAATTTTAGGTCTTGGAACAAGAATAATTTCTGCTCTACTAATATTCATTATGGCTGGTGCAATTGTTTATGTGAAATTTCCAGCAGGTTTTATGGGGAATGGAGAAGGTACAGGTTTCGAACTGGACCTGGTTCTTATGATTATTGCACTTCACCTAGTATTAAATGGAAGCCGATTCCTATCTATAGACTCTAAGCTACCAAACCCTAAGAAAACGAAAAATTCAGAAAAAATAGCGAGTTAATAAGGAAGGTTACCAAATTGAAACGAATGGATTAAAGTCAATAAAAACTTTTCTACTGAACGGATTCAAAAAACTTAGTCAAGGAGCGGAGCTTGAGGGCATGAATCCTCATGCCTTTTTCATTTCACCTTGATTCGTTGATGTTTCTTTAGAAATTCCGATATAATCTTCTATTTCTTGTTTAAATGCTCCATGCTCTGAAACTGATGTAAAATCAAGCATTTCAGATATAAGTAATTTACTATAAACGAATTGTCAAAGCACACCCTTTCTTAATCCATTATGAAAAGGTCAACCAATCACCTTTGGAGTTTAAAGAACAGTCTTCAATTGTGGAGGATGCCTTGGATTATGCAGTAAAAAAGGCATAGTATATACTGGATTGCCAAAGAACGTGGTAGTTTTGACGAGAATTCCCTTTAAGATCCAATGAAATTGATAAAGCGCTAGATCCCATTGAATAAAATCGATAACCTACTAACAAATACTTCATATAAGCCCCCCTAATCTATTCACATTAAGAAATACCATTATTTTTATAAAGCTATACTCATTAAAAAGGTGACAAACGTTCCCTACAGAAGGATAAAAATACGAAGACTCCGCCTTAATTACACTTGTTTTATTTGATTCAGGGGATAATGAATATATGTTCTTCCTAATTTGATTGTTAAAGAAATGCAAATGGTTCTTGAACCTTTCATAGATATACATATGGACGAGGAACCTACTAGCTTGTGAGCTCTTGAGGAACTTCCAGCCGCTGTTGAATCAAGTATTAGAGAATTATTAAATGATCAAAATGAAAACCAACAATTGTTGAAGCATACATACACCGAGATAGGACAACCAATTGGTTTTGAGTGATTTTCATTGACGAACATATGTTCTTTGTTATAAAATAAAGTCATGGGTAATAATGGTATAGTGGGTATTGCCACTGACAATTTCAAAAGGAAGCTTGGAAGTTACTCATGCCGTGTAAAAAAATTAGAACAAAAGGAGCTATTTAACTATGACCATGAGATTGTCTCCCTATTTAATGATGAACGGAAATGCGAAGGAAGCGATCCAATTTTACGAAAAAGCATTGGATGCGAAAGTCCTTTTTAATCAAACTTTTGGAGAAATGCCAGAAAACCCGGAATTCCCTTTACCAGAAGAAGCAAAGGAACTTGTTTCACACGCAATGTTAAAGGTTGGAGAAACGGACCTCATGTTTTCAGATACGTTTCCGGGTCAAACCAGTCAAACTGGAGATCAAGTTACGATCTGTATTTCAACTAACGATATCGAAGAATCAAAACGAATTTTTGATTCCTTGTCGCAAGACGGACAAGTGAAAATGCCACTCCAGGAAGCATTTTTTAGCCCTGCTTATGGGATAGTATTGGACAAATTCGGTATTACCTTTCAAATTTACACAGAGGCTCATCAATGAATTTTCTCTAGGAAAAAAATATCCCCAAGCATAGTAGCTGTTTTTTGAATCTTAGTTGCAACTGAAGGCACAATAGTTGAAAAATCAAATCCCAATTTCTCATTGTTATCACTGAGAGATTGGGGTTTTTAATATGGAATATCCCTTACCGCATGGATGAAACTTTAGATGCATATTAAAAGCTCCCTTCTTAATGAAGCATCACAGAATGGAGTCCCGTAAGTATTACGCGGATTCACAACAATAATTAAGGGGAGTTTTATTAAATCAAAATACCCCTCACAGTACACACTCTTCACACTGTCCCTATATGTTTCCCTTGAATGGAGCCGTTGTTAATCTGATTAATAATTTTTGTACTTAACTAATAAAAGGCTGCCTAATAACCGAAGACCACCATTTGTGTCATGTCTTGGAAAGGAAAGAAGATATCGTTAATTATTCTTTGCCATCTTAAATTTTGATACCTTTTCGTTATCCTTCTGTGATATCTGTCATCTATTCTTTAACTGTTTGTTATTTGTATAGGAATTAGCTATGCTATTATTTAAAACATTAGCATACATACAAGCCAAATAGGATGTAACAAATTACAGATGGTACAGGCAGTGCTATAGAAATAAAGTAGATAATTTCTTCCTAATCAGCATGATACCTTAAATAGGGGCATTAAAATCGAGAAAAAGCAGTCTTGAATAACTCACTCATATCATTGATCGTTTAGAAAATATATACACTTCAATTGAAGTCGGTTTGAATCGTTCCTTTTTATTATATTTATATCTATTAATTTCCCGCCAAAATGCCACATCATCCATAGCCTGCTATTTATCAGAATTAAAATGATTCATTTTTTTCAATTAATAGGGTAATATCACTCAATTTAACATTGCTTGGCGTAATAAGATGAAAAGGGGGAACTTTGTGAACACAGATCAAGCTTTCGACCTGTTAAAGGATGCAGGTGTTACAGAAAGTAGTAATATTCAAACTGTTCGACGATGGCTGCGTGAAGGAAAGATTAAATACGAGGGAGGAAACGGGGAAAGAAAAACTGGATATATTCTGGATGATACAGACCAAGCTTTCGACCTGTTAAAGGATGCAGGAATTACAGAAAGCAGTGGTATTCAAATTGTTCGACGTTGGTTACGAGAAGGTAAGGTTAAATACGGGGGAAACGGAAAGAGTAACACTGGATACATAATCGAAGGCAAATCCTCAAGGCTGGCAATAAATGATATGTTAGATCAAAATAAGGACGAAATCATACACCGATTAAAATTAAAAATACAAGCCCAAGATAAGCAAATAGAAGGAATTGAGGAACTCAATGAGACTGCAAAAAAAATATTAATTCAGCAAAGGGATATGTATAAAAAGGAAGTAGTCATTCTAAAGAATGAAAAAAGTGAATTGCAAAATGAAACAAAGGATTTATTAAAAGAAAATATTGAATTACGTAATGAATTGATAAAAGTAAAAGCCAACATAAGAGATAATTACAATTACGGCTCCACTGCCCAATCAAATGATTATAGTGAAAAATTAGGGCTTTCAAAAATGGCGAGTTATAAAGAATTGTTAGCCGAATATAAAGGGTTATTAAAAATAACTCATCCAGACCATAACGGCAACGCAAAGGTCTTTCATTACATTAAGACTGATTTCGATAGTTTTAGAAATAGCAATAAAGGTAAATGATTTAGGGTTTAAATTCAAGCAAGAATGCTGAATAAGGTAAGGACTGTAAAGTAAAAACTAATAAGAGGTTGAATTCGAATTTAATAAAGAATCCTTGTTCTATAGTGTATTTATTTTAGAGGTTCCATGGTCTTGACAGATACATCAAATCTTATTAACCAAAGGATTTTCTCTAAGTCTAAAACGTGTTCAACGCTTAATGAGCAAGGCGAGTATTCGTTCTATCACGAAGAAAAAATATCGTTCTTATCCACTTCTGTATTGGATCTTCATTCAAAGAAAGCAGTAGTAGGGTATTTCTTTTCAAGTTCTATGACGACAGGACTGGTCTTAAAAGCTTTTGAAAACGCTCATTTTTCACAAAAGCCCTTGGTGGCTTAGTTCTTCATACGGACCTTGGCTTACAATATACAAGCAGTGAGTTTAAATTCATCTTTTCCAAAACCACCTTATTAAGCAATCCTTTAGTCAACAAGGCTGTCCATACGATAATGCCTGTATTGAATCCTTTCAAATGGAAACAAAGTCAATCACGTGCGATATCTCGACTATCAAACAGCTAAATTAGTGATGTTCCAATTTATTGAAGGTTGGTATAACCGAAAACGAATTCACAGCAGCTTAGGATATTAAAGCCATTGAAGATAAAATTAGAAATACAGCTTAAGGTTTAACTTTTTGTGTCCAAAATATTGACTCAAATCCACAGTACATAGAAAAAGTGTGTTTTGAAATTAATCGAAACACGCTTTTTTATATTCAATTGAAGCATCCTTTTATAAAAAAGTTTAATAATTTTTGTGATTCTTATTCAATTAAAGCTTCCGATTATGGAAGATCTCATTGAAGATATGCCCCTGTTACTTTGATTAATTCACAATATTTTCAAGTGGGTTCCCTTTCGCTTCCAGAAGTGCGTTGAAATCCATAAAGTAAAAAACTCCTTATAAAAAGAAATAAGCGGAAAAATGAAACTTATGTAATCGAACTAATGTAAATCCCTTTTAATAACACCTGTCAATATAAATGCAAAAAACAACATCTATGACTGCGTATAGTAATATAAACAATTTGAAATTTTTATTTATCTATTTTAATATCCGCATAGAACATACCAAAAACGGACCAATATTAAAAGGAAATTTACCCGATTCCTTGGCCCTAATTTGATACTAATAGAGCATCCCTAATCATATTCTTATAATAGAAAACAATAAAAAGGGGTGTAAAGTTAGTTGATAAAAGAAAAGGTTAGCTTACGACCCATTGTAAGTAAGATAAATTTACCCACCGTTTTGAAAACAACTATTCTTCCGGGTGACTCAATTGAAAGATTATTTATTGCAACTCAGGTAGGAGAAATCTTTTACATAGGAAACGGAGTTATTAGGGTTTTTTTAGATATTCGCTCGCGAATCTTAAAATTAGGTAGTTCTGAACAAGGTGTTTCAGGTAGGGGATATGATGAACGGGGATTAATAGGGCTAGCGTTTCATCCAGAATTTTATTATAACGGTTTGTTTTATCTTCATTATTCAGTAGCTGGAACACAAGGTCCAGGGGCCCTTACTGAACATTTTATGCCTAACCCGTGTGATCCCAGAACTTTAAACCTAAAGTGGATAAATAGAGAAACTCAATATGATCATATTGATACAGTTGAAGAATGGATTTTACAATCGAATGGTCAACCTCAAAAACGACGGACATTACTTAACATAAGAAGACCATTTTTTAATCATAATGGTGTCAATAGCTTAAACTTTTCACCTGAAACCGGAAAACTTATTTTAACAACTGGAGATGGTGGAGCAGGCTATGATCCATTTAATTTAAGTCAAGATGATATGGAGATAGCTGGTAAAATAATTGAAATTGATATAGTTAAGAATACATTTATCGATGATCCACCCGTAGTCACACGTTTTAATGAACTTCCCTCACCTATTCAGGAAACGCTTACGGTAATTGCAAAAGGGGTTCGCAATATAACAGGCATTTCATTTCAAAAGTTTTATAATCAGTATATCAAATATGTGGGGAATGTCGGACAGGATTTGGTAGAGTCAATTTTTTCATTCGTTCATTATAAACCAATACCGGTTACTCAGCTTATTCAAGCTTCTTTAATGAGAATTAAACCTGACCAAGAAGGATTTATTAACTTTGGTTGGCGAGGGTGGGAAGGTGCTTTTCCTACTTCGTTTATAAAGGGCTGTTCTGAAAACCCGGCTTTGAATGAGAAAACGATTGCTTATTACAATGACACAGTAAAAACTTCTGTGAGGCGTCTACAGCCTTTAATTAGTTATTTTCATAAAGATCCTCGCCCCGATAAGTTTGGAGGAACTGCACTTACAGGAGTGCAGCCGTATATGGGGAATAGAATCCCAAATTTAACGGGAAGCGTTGTGTTTACCGATCTTGCCCGGAAGGAAGAATCTCGACCTCCGGTTAGAGGGGTTTTAGCTTATACCAGGGTAAGTACAGATTGTAAACTAAACGATTTTAGTGTTATTGAAACTGATTATAACTTTGGGACGCAATCAGCTTATTATGTTAGTTTGGGAACGAATCTGGATCAAACCAGTCTATATTTAGGGGTTTATGGCTCTATGAAAGCGACTGAATTAAACCAAGGTACTGTTTTTGAAATTGTTCCATGATTTATTAAAACTATAAAATTCGACGGCTGGAATATTTGTCATATATTTACTGTATTTGTGACAATAAAGACAAAGTAGAAAATTTCAAAATAGAGCTAATTGTAGTTTCGTAATAAAGTTTGTTCAAAAATACCTTGCACACCCATTCCCATCAGCTTAAGGAATTCATTGTTCCCCCAAATGAAAAATAGGAAGGAACACCAAAGGGAGAGAATGCGCCTTTCCAAACTTGCCCATTTGAAACACGGGAATTTGTAGCTGTTCCTTGCCAAAAATACATTTTTTTATCGGGACCAAGATAACACCGTTGTTATGATGAACTCCAATGCTAGGTAATCCTGAACTAATATCCTTCTTGGAGCCATCTGGTCTTACAATAATAATTAATCCCTGGTGTGCAATATAGATATTACCTTTGTAAAAAGTAAAAAATCGGCAAGTGGGGGGAGGTCCCTCAGCTATTACTCTTGTTGGAGTAAGTATAAATACTTTACCATTTCCAGAAGAAATTTCAGCATCTGCAATTAGACTTTCCCATCGATCCGTAAACGTTAAGTTAATTGGAGTTGTAAACTTTTTCCGCAAATACTTTAATTTTTTTAAATAACCATGGAGGGGCAATCCTCATTCCAATTGATTACTTACAGGAAATACAGCATAAAGCGAAAGGGTATGAATAGTATAGAAAGTGACAAATTGGTTGTTTTTAGGGGTGGTTTTAATCAATCGGTTTGTTCGTTATTGGTATCAATCGATGATAGGGACAGCTGCAAACTATGTTCCTGTAAGAAAAATGACCCTTGCAACCAAGTTAGTTATTACAGCCTTATTGAGTACATTTTCCACTATGCTTCAATCAGCAGGGGGCTTTATGCCTGGTATAGGCTTTCTAATTAGTTTTCTGGCGACATTACCAATTTTTTTAGCTACTTGTTTTTCTATCCGTCAGGGAATTCTCTCTTATACCCTTACGCTTTTCCTTTTATTTATTATTCAGCCGAGTGAACTAATTATCTTTCCCTTTACAACAGGTTTATTAGGTCTTGCGATGGGTGTGGCCTTTTTACAATTGAAGAGGAGAATTGTGGTTGTTTCCTTTTCATCAATATGTCTACTTACGGGTATTATGGTGATTCTGTATGTATTCCGTTTTCCAGTGCTAGGCCCTACTGTTGATACACCTATGGATCCAAAGGTTATTGCAATAATATTTATATTGAGTTTTCTATACTGCTGGATCTTCGCGGAACTTTGTAGAATACTCATGAATAGATTGTGTCGGGCGTTGCCTTAACAGTTGAGTAAAATCTTTTTGAACGAATAATCAGAGTTTGGACGTTTGGGGTATAAGGGCGTGGAAACTCTAGCGGATGTTCCTCATGCTTTTCCACCTTTACATACTGCCCGTTGGGTAAGTGGTGTGCAAATACATAACATAACTGCATGGTGAAAAGAAATGCAAAGTTAAGCTAATAAGAACTTGGATATCCGGATTGCCAAACAAACATTTCACTGGATGGAGTTTACTTAGAGATGCCTTAAAGCATTTAATAGCAGAAGGGGTAAGACGAAGTTTTGGAGGTCCATGGACAAGTCTTAATTAGGCTATTGGTCATGTATTTGATTTCACCTCGTGGCCATATTTTATCAGGAAAATCCCTTATGAACTAATAGGTGCATTAGTTCATTAAGGAACTCGATGAGAAAAAAAGATGTCTATTTTCTGTGTTTTTTTCTCGAACTTCATTCTTCATCTATTAATATAGATATAAAGGTTTTGAGGTGACAGTTATGTGGGAGCAGGAAGTGAATTACATCTATCATTTTTAAAACATCTGACATCTGGAGACTATTTTTTCCTTCTCAGCCATTGCGTTGCAACCCATTTTTCTCCAGTAATAACTGGAGCTCCACCATGTAAAGTCAGGTCGTTAAGGTTTTGATCGTTATAGAAATATTCATAATACACTGCCATTCCTTTTTGAGGTGATACTGAAAAATTCAGTTTAGGAAAAAAAGTTTCTCCCCCATGCTCTACATCATTTAAGTACATGACGATTGTGCTGATTCTATTGTTTTTTGCTGCTATACTTGAGGATGTAAAAAAATCAAAATGGGCTTTATATTCTTGCCCAGGAGTATATTTAAGAATTTGAATACCATCTCCATGTTCAATGGGTATATTCATGATTGTTGAAATCCTTTTTTCGATTTTGGTAATGATGTCATATTCATTTTCTTGAAAAAACATACTACTGCTCGTTCTTATCTCATTTACTTCGTGCTTAACTCCAATTTTGGAACGATTCATTCTGTCTTTTGACAATTAAATAAGTCCGTCACATTCTTCGTCACTCAAAACATTCCCTAATATTACAATTAGTGGTTCATCTAATCTAGCAATTACATTAATGTCTCGGTCTTCCGTTTTGATTTTATTTCCAATATGATTAAAAATAGTTTGTTCTTTACTTATTTTATTTTCCACCGTCAACTTTCATCGAGTCCTAATAGAATGAATTTTCCGAACAATTAGTTTGAATTGCCACTGTAAGCGTTTTACTATGTTAATTATACCACGAACCTTTTTATATAACTGTTTCTTAGTTCTTGCTGACAGTGCTCCGATTATGAGGTGGACCAGTAAAAATTACTGGTGACCTAGCGCTTGACTATGGCAAACTCTAATCATTTACATAAAATAATCTGCCCAAGTCACTTTGTAAAGATATTCATGTGTGTATTTTCACCAAAATTCATACGTGAGTTTAATTCCTTCTTCATCAATTATAGAAGGACTTTTCAAAAAAAGGAACGTATTTCCTTTCGTAATAAGCCGTTCAAGAAACTTAGAGAAAAAGAGAAAAAGAAATGTATGATAGGAAATGTGAAGGAAGTGAACGAAAGCGGAGGACTTTAAATCTATCAGTGTTACTGAAGGGATTAAAAAGGTGATGTAATAAAAAATCCAACTTCGTTTCCGCTGAATGGTAAGGGGTCGCAAGGGGCCGTTTTAAAAATTTCTTCAGACAAATGTGTGAAAATTTGTACAAAACCAGAATATGCCATTAAAGAGGGGGATGTATTGAAAATTGCACAAGAGTCATCCACTATTCCACGGCTTTATGGGTGGGGCAAAACTATATTATTATGGAATATCTTGAGGGGCCAACTTTATTCCAATATTTTGGAATTTTGAGGGATCCTATCCGGAAAATTGATGAGGCAAATTCTTTTTGTGCTTAAAGAAATGGAGCGTTAAAGTTTACCAGAATGGATGCCTATTTGCGCCACATTATTGTAACTAAAGATGAGGAATTAAAAGTAATTGATCATTATAGCTCCTATACAAGGAATCGAAACAGGCTAGAGTCGATATTCAAAGGTTTAAAAAGTTGGGTCTATTACCATTGTTCTTGGAAGAGTTAAAAGAAATGGATCCCGAGTCCTATATGGAATGGAAAGATTTACAGATAAAAAAAGTAACTCCTTTAAAGCTAATAAGGAGTTACTTTTTTCTGGGGAAAAACCAGCGTTATTTTGGATTGCTATGATGCTGGATGATACGATTAACGATATCTGGCAATTTAATTTTCTGGTCTAAAAGAAACTTGTAGAGAGCATCTCTATCCTTCGTACTCACATTCCACTCTTTTGGGATTGATTCAATCACTTGATAAATCGATTTGTTCGGCAAATTCACTATTTTTTCAATATACGATGTAAGCTCTGTGTGATCATCGAGAAGAGAGAAGGCCCATTTATAAAAAGGCCAATGGTAGTTATATACCGGTGTTTCTCTCAGCGTTTGAGCTGACCATTGGTAACGTCCCGGAAAAACTCTGCCATGATCAATCATATGGACATAATAGCCACCATCACTGAGATTTTCCAAAATGACATTCATCGTACCTCGATCAGAGTTATTTACCCATTGGTCGAATACCGTTATACCGGCCAGCATATCTCGGTTTTTAACATCCGTCTTAGTGGGAGGATTCACTCTAACATTTTCGAAAACTGTACTGTTTTTAATATAAACACAGCCATATTGGTATCCAGAACTATAGTTGTGTATAGTGGATTGTAATTCAGGAGTTTTCTTGATAAATTCCTCCGGTATATATACAAGATCAAATGGGATAACGGGAAGTGAAAGGAGCTCTGCCAATTTGCCGATCAGGTATTCATTGACCACTTCTTTTTCTCTTTCTTTCTTAGTATCGAACCACTTCACGACATATTCTTTACCATCGCTGAAAAGAATGACATGTGCGGTTCCGCCCCTTAATGTTTGTACATATCGAACTGGATATTTTGTCATATCACTTTATCTCCTTTAAAAATATTTGTCTAGCTCTATTTCTTTTTTACCTTGTCTTTTTTATTAACCATATTGCTCTTGTATTGATCGATGAAATTGGTTATAAGATTCGGTAAATGACCTTTTGTTCTAAAAGAAATTTATACAGCGCTTACTTTACTCCTTCGAGAACCCGCCCTCTACAGGGATGGTTTGGGTAACTTCATAGTTGATTCGTTGGGAAGGGGTACAATTTTTTTAGCATAGAGAAGCCCCAACGGTTAGTTTTTTGGTAAGGGATATCGTATTTCAGATTCTGGGTAAGCGTTTTTTCAGACCAATGATATCCACCCAACATGTTCCATGATCAATCAAATGGACAAAATAGCCGCCTTCCTGTACTACAATGAAAATGCTTATGGTCCGATCTCGTGTATTGGCATTCTGAACTGAATTTGTATTTTTTGGAATGTGATTCAGGAGTACTTTTTATGAATTCACCTGGGATATATACTAGTACGGGGGACAAAAGGAGGGAAGAAACATCGCTAATTTACTGAGCACATAATCATTTACTTTGACTATGTCAATTAACTTCGTTATTTTTTTCTATTAAGCTGTATAGCCTTTGTTGTTCGATGATTTGTTTATTCAAATCAAAATTTTCATCAATAACCTGTCTTGCACTTCTGGTATATCTCTTCCATACTCTTGGATGACTCAGGAAATATTTTATACCTTGAGCCAATTTTAAATCATCTTTCTCAGGAACAAGGTATCCTGTTTTTTTATGCTCAATCAATTCCGGAATCCCTCCATGAAAGGTGGAGATGACTGGTAAACCGCTTGCCATGGCTTCTTTTAATGCATTTGGGATCCCTTCTACATCGCCATCTTCGCCCGTTTCACTGGCAAGGCAAAAGAGATGGGAATCTCTTAATTCCTTAGAAATTTGGTTAGAATCCATTGGCCCCCTAAGAAAAACGTGTTCGTTTAATTGGTTTTCATCAATGAAAACTCTTATCTTCTCTTCATCTTCACCTGTACCAATGATGTGCAGTGTCGTTCTTGGGTATTCCTGATGAATCCGTTGAAAGGCCTTCAAAAGCGTAAGGAATCCTTTTTTCTCGACAAGTCTGGCTACAGACAAGATTCGGATTTCTCCTTCCTTAGGTAGGGAACGTTGGACATATGGGTATAAATCTAAATTTAGACCGCCATATAATACATGTACCTTATCTTCTTTAAATCCTAATTTTTTTAATTCATCTGCAAGAAAATGGCAAACTGCAAAACAACCAGCTCCATGGTTTACTAAATTTTGATATCGGAGGACATTTTTGCGAAATCTCTGATATGTTTGAGTGGAAGAATCACGTCCTCGAAAATGTACAATCAAAGGAATATCATACTCTATAGCTGTTGGTAAAATATCAATGGAATGTTTCCCTTGATGAGCGTGAATCGCGACGACATTTTGCTCCTTAAAGAAGGCTCCAAGGTCTTGAATTTCGTTCAAATTATAATAATGTTCAAACTGAAATTGAACATTGTCGCTATTTGGATAAGGTCCTATTACAATAGGCCGATATTGATCCAACATAATGATTTGATTGTACATAAATCCTTGATTTATTTTAATAGGCTCTCTAATGTAAAAAGCGATTGTCTTCACTATTTCAATCCCTTCCTTCCCTCTAAAATCAAATTTTCGATAAAACTTTGAAATATTTGTCGATCTCGTTCAGTTAAATCTTTCGGAAAAGCGGACCATTTAAAAAATTGTACCTTTTGTATTTCTATATCATCAGGTTTTAAATCTCCGCTGAGTATTTCTTCGGTCACGTAAGCAATATTGACTGGAAAGTATTCATCACCATTAGGAAGCTTCGTAAAATAGTTCTTCCCTGAAAAAACGCCAATTAATTGAAGGGTGCCAATGTTAATCCCTGTTTCCTCCAAAATTTCACGTCTGCATGCCTCTTCCGCAGATTCTCCTAATTCAATAAAGCCGCCTGGGAATTTCCACATTTTATCGGATTGTACCATCAGAAAACGGCTGTTCTGATCGATAACCAAACGGTGACCCCCGTAAGTAACAAAGCTCTAGTCCCAACGAGAGCACGTAAAACTTCAATGTATCCCATCACAAGTCTCCTTTCAGATCATTTCCTTTCTGGTTTTTACTCTTTTATAGTAAATGCAAAATAGAAAAGATTCGAAACGGACAAGTATATATATTTGTATGTTTTTTGTAAAGTTCTTAATTGAATGTGTATGAGCATAAGACACTGAAGAAATGCTGGGAAAAGCTTTGCTTAAGAGAATTATGCACCAATTGCTTATAGGTCCTTCTCGTCCTTAAGAACCCAGTAAAAGAGGGTATGAATTAATTTTGTGAAAAAGTGTTATTAACCTAAAGCAACTAATCGATGATTTCATATTATAGGTTATGGTTATTAAAAAGAAGAAAAGAGGTGCAAGATTAGATGGATGAATTTAAATCAATAAAGCTTGAGAGAATAGAAAAGAACGGTAAAAAAGAACTTATTATTCATAATCCAACCACATTAAAACTAATTGGGGAAGGAAGTCAAGGTGCAGTCTTTCAGCTTGATGAAGATCTTTGCGTAAAAATTTATGTCAATCCAAATGCAGCAACTAAAGAGGGGAAAGCACTTGAAGCAGCGAAGGAAACTCATATTGTTCCGAGGTTATACGAAGTCGGACCAAACTATGTTATTATGGAGTATTTAAAAGGTCCCAATCTAAAAGATTATTTGAAAGGAAAGCATGATATTCCCGAATCGTTTACAGAACAAATCATAATGATTCGAAAGGAACTAAAGAGAGTTGGATTTATTAGAATCAAGACCTCTATCGGACATTTTGTTGTAACAAAGGGAAATGTGCTGAAAGCAATCGATCATTCAGATGGCCTCACAATGAATGACCCATATAATCCGAAGATGTTTCGTGATCTAAAGAAATTGGGGTTATTGGATTCATTCCTTGAACAAGCAAAGAAAATCGATCCTGAATCATATGAAGACTGGCAGAAAAATATTGATTTCAATGCGATATAGGAAACCTATCCGTTAGGATGACAATATGGGCAGATGGCTTCAGCAAAGGCTCTAACCGGTGCAAGTATGGCATACTTCAAAAAAAATTATGATGAATTCCTCACAAAACCAATTATGTTGTACAAGCAGGAAAATCTAAAAGAGTCGATTGCTTAACGTTGAACTGCACCCCAATTGTTAGACACAACTAACAATTGGAGGTGCAGTTTTTTATGGCGAGATTTTCTTCAGAAGAAAAAATACAGGCAGTAAGACAATCCATGAAAAATAAGACATCAAGTACTCAGTACCGATGAAGGATTAATAGAGGCTTTACAGGCGGAGAATGATCGTTTACGTTTGGAGAATGCCAATTTAAAAAAGTTGAATGCCTTAGTTCAAAACAAGGAAAAATCACCAAACAAGACAAAGAACAAGTAGTCTATGAATTAAGGAATGCATTCCCGGTGAAAGCACATATATAGCTGGCAAACATTTCTCGTAGCACGTATTACTATTGGGTAAAAAACTTCGGTCGTCCTGATCCAGATGCAGAACTGAAAGTATTGATTATCTGTTTTCGATGAACATGAGGGGCGGTTTGGTTACCGGTGTATTCGTGATGAATTTAAAAATCGCGGACACAAGGTAAACCACAAAAAGGTACAGCGTATCATGAAAGAACTAGGGTAGGGCTAAAATGTCTTGTCCGTATGAAAAAATATCGCTCTTACAAAGGGACTGTGGGAAGATTGCACGAAATATTTTAGATCGCAATTTCAAAGCTGAAAAACCAAATGAGAAATGGGTTACGGATATTACAGAGTTTAAATTATTTGGAGAAAAGCTATATTTATCCGATATTGGACTTATTTAATGGAGAAATCATTACGTATACAATCGGTTCAAGACCAACCTACTCACTCATTTCAACGATGTTAGATCAAGCTTTTGAACGTTTAACAGACGACGATACTCTCCTTATTCATTCCGATCAAGGCTGGCATTATCAAATGAAACAATACCGTAATGCCGGAACGTGGCATTACGCAAAGTATGTCTCGCAAAGGGAATTGTTACGATAAAATCTGTTATGGAAAATTTCTTTGGTATCATGAAATCGGAACTTCTTTATCTAAAAGAATTTTAAAGTGTGGAACACTTTAAACAAGAACTAGCAAAATATATAGAATACTATAATCACAATCGAATCAAGGCAAAATTAAAAGGGATGAGCCCGGTATACAATACCGAGCTCATGACTAACAAGCTGCCTAACGAGATAACCTGTCTAACTTTATGGGGTCAGTTCACGTAAAGGAGTTCGACTTTTTAGGTTGGAATTCTCTTAGACTATAAAATTTTCGAAATTTACTCCCGTTCATAAAAATACACGTTCGCGAACGGTGGCGTTTTTTCCTGAGACAGCCATTTTTAACGTTCGTAAACTACGAACTAGTTTCAAGAACTTACATTGTACGAACGTTTTGAATGCGTCATTTTTATTTTTTAATAATGAAAACGCTAAATGTTTTTAGTATATTGTTTGTTTCTTCTTCGGTAATACCCATGTAGCGTAGGGTGACAGAAGGATAGGAATGATGCAGGATCTGTTGCAGCATGGTAATATCCTTCGTGGCTTTGTAAAACCAATAGCCAAATGTCTTTCATAAGGTATGATTTCTGACATACTACACGCCAGCAAACTCTGCGGCCTAATTTAACTGCCTGTAGGCCTGAGTTAGGCCTACCTTTCTGGACGGGAATAAATAGTAGGGACTCTGGACGTTTTTGGCATAGCAACAGACCTCCTGAAAGCAATTCGCGATATACATATCGCGGATTTTTTCTGTTTTGCCTTCCTTGACCCGGAGATCTTGTTTTGTTTGCCTTTGAGTTCCAGGATCTGTTGCGTGGTTAGTCGGAGCAAGGTCCCCGATACGGAGGCCGGTTTCACTGTATTCCCCACTCCTGTTCGACAAATGTGCATCCCTAATTATTTGAGCCTCTTCAAAGGGTTTAGAAACCAACTTCAAATATATCGAAGTAGTTGGTGTAGGGAGTTTTCCTGCAGAATTCGAAACCTATGCGTCGATGGCGCCCAAGGGACCCAGCCGATGGTGGCAAATTGAGTGGAATGATTCATTAGAAATGTATCCAATATGCCAAGTTTTGCTCTTCATGTACGGAGAAAGTAGTAGTGTTGCCTTAAACCTCAACAAGGATGAGAAGAGTTGCTGCTTTAGGAGCTAGTTAATAAAATGCCTAAACAATATCCATTTCAACATAGATCATACTCTTATTAATCACGCCTGATAACAATCTAATTAAAAATGGAGAGGGTTAATAAAGAGGGCACTGAAAAAGTCCCTTCGGGCCAATAGAGGTAGTTTTTCTCAGTTTATTCTGAGGAAATCTACCTTTTTTT
>NZ_JBHZPE010000050.1:2457-30499 GCF_042787985.1 Peribacillus sp. YIM B13481 | reverse complement strand
TAGTAGATTCTCCTCACTTATTGTGTATGATTCTACATGCCCTTATTTTTATTGTCCAACTAAGTGTAACCTGTCCAGACTTTTTAGGTTGTAATTCTATTTCCTTATTAAAACTTTACAGAAATGGGTGATATTTTTGTCTATTAAGAAATCAATGGGCCAGTACTTCAGAATGAGACAAGAGCTTGCGGACGAAGGAATGGACTTTTTATTTAAGACTCCAGTGACTGGAGAGCTTAATTCAATAATTTATGAAGGTGAAGTTGACGAAGAAGATTATATTACATGGAAACCTGTAGAAAAAACGACTTCACATGACTTAAAGCAGCTAGAAGAGAACTTAGAAGTGCTATTCCATAAATCAATTATTGAATATTTTAATTCGTATTGGTTCGCTGATTTAGACGGATTTTCAAATGATTCCTATATTAAATTAGAGGCGGTTTTGCCAAACTTCGAATTTGATTCATTCCGGGGGACCTTAGTGGGATATAAGAGCAATCATAAAAATAGACTAGAAAATGTCCCTTTAGGTATTGAAGGGAATGGTTTGTTTGTGGTAATTGATAATGAGAACGGTAAAGTAAAGTTAGAGGATTTCGAAAGGAATTCATTTGAGATTATTTCAGAAAGTATTGAAGCGTTAATTTCTAAACTAAGGTTAAAAAGATAATCGTATATAGACAATAGAAGTTGGTAAAACCGAGGTAAGTGGTTCTATCAACTTTTTAATTTGAAGAAATATATTAAATCTTTATGTACGTCAATATTCCCTCCTAAAGGCCGCAAGAAAGGAACAAAGGCGGGTTCAGACTTAGATGATATTATTGATATATAGAAGACCTTGGAAATGAAGGAGAAACTATATGGATAAAATTCAAATTGCGAAAGACATTAGAGGTGCCATAAAAAGTGGCCAATTGGATACGTTAAGAGATTTGCTTGAGCAAGAACCAGAAATGTTAAAATGGAAGACACCCTTTGGTACATGGTTACATATAGCAGCAGCTTTTGGACAGTTAGAAATAATAGAATATCTAATTAATGCCGGGATAGATACTAATGTACAGGGGGGAACTTTTTCTACAAATGCCCTTGAAAGAGCAGCTACAAAAGGGCATTTAAATATTGCCGAATATCTCATTAACCAGAATATTGAGATTGATACAAGTGAACCAGATAGAAATCCTCTGTTTGCTGCAATATATGGTGGTCATTTTGAGATTGTTAAATTGTTAGTTGAGAAAAATATAGATATACCTATAAAATACTCTGGTGACAACATGATAGATATGGATGCTTATGGATTTGCCATTGAAAGAGGGCAAACAGAAATTGCTGAGTATTTAAAGGAGAAGATGGATCTGATGCTGTCTTCAAGTTAGTCTATGAAAAATTAATGAAAGCCAAAGGGTGTAATAGTCAAAATTAGGCGGAAAACTGGCTACCACACATTTGTGCTGCATCAGGTTTAAGAGGAGGGCTTTGAATTTTTGGGTAACAATTATATAGATCAAATAGAAAATAAATTAAACACCTTAAATATTAAGAAACAAGAAGTCTTTTCTTTAAGTTCAAGAGAAAATCAGATTAAGAGAATAGAGACGATGTATGATATTAACATTCCAAAAGATTATAGGGAGTTTCTTCTTAACTATGATGAAACTTTTTTTGAAAATGAGGTAACATATAAACCGATTGAGACATCACCTTGGACATCTAAGGAGGGTACTCAAGTATTTGAAGGTTTTTATGGATTAGCTGGTGAAAATAATTTATTCGACCAAATAGAAGGTTATTTAAGTCGAATGCCAGATTGTATGTTACCAATTGGGGAAAGCCCAGGAGGAAATTTAATATGCATAGGAGTAAAGAAAAGCTATATAGGTAAAGTTTACTTCTGGAACCATGAAAATGAACGTGAAGCTAAAATAATGGTAGGAATAGAAGTTGCTTCAGATGACATTAACTCATATTGGGAAAATATACATCTTGTATCGGAAACATTCTTAGGTTTTTTAAGTGGGTTAGAATTAATTAATGAAACTGAGAATATTGATGTTGTTGACGTAGAGCTGTGGCTAGATGATGACTTATTAGATGATTAAATTGTTAGCATTATTGGTTAACAGTATTATTATTTTTACCTTTTAAATGGATAGCACCAACCATATAATTGAAAAAACTTTTGAAAATTCAATATTAGTAGGTGATTTTGGTGAAATATTCAGCTTTACAGGTATTTATTAAGCAGTATGGCGAAGGTGATGATTTTACAGGTGGAGTAAGTGAAGATCAAGTTAAAGAAACTGAAAATAAATTACAGGTCCCACTTCCGGATAGCTACAAGTGGTTTTTAAGGAACTATGGCTCAGGAGGGATTTTTGGTGTAGATATAATAGGATATGATTTAGTAGGTCCATCAGTAGTAGATGCCACCAGAGCTTATCAGAAATATTATAAATTAATTGACGGGATAGTGGTTATAGAAAATGTTGATGAATTTGCTTACTGTCTCGATACGAATAAAATGCAAAGTGGAGAATGCCCAGTGATTCTTTGGGATAACCAAGAAGGATATGGTTTTACCGCAGCTAATAATTTCCTAGACTATATGATCGAAAGTCTTGAAGAGGCAAAAGAAAACTGGGATGAAGATGAAGAAGATTGGTAAAAGCTAAGGGTAATTTATTTATCATGCTTGTGGTAAAAAGTATTTTTATATAAGAAGAAGCGGATAGAGCCTTTAGAAATTCAAAAAGGAACTATCCATTTATATATTACTTAGATTTATCGTATTCCCATATCCTACCGGAAAAAGGAACAAATCAGCTCATATAGGTAAAGACTTTTTGACAGGAGTTTGGGGTTTTGTCACAAATCCTGGGGTAGCCACTACAAAAGCGGCTACAGTAAAAAGCGTTACGAAGGCAAAAGAATTAGCCTCAATTAGTAATCTAAAGCCTTACAATCCTAAAAATCAACTATTGTTGGCAGGGGGAGTACTGAATGAATAAAGAGGAATTAACAAATTTTATTAATGAACATAAGGAATCCGATGACTTTACAGGTGGAGTAGATGAAAGTCAAATCAATGTTGTCCAAAATGAGCTAGGGGTGGAATTACCAGAAAGTTATAAGTGGTTTTTAACG
The DNA here is from genome assembly GCF_042787985.1 of Peribacillus sp. YIM B13481. Taxonomy (NCBI): domain Bacteria; kingdom Bacillati; phylum Bacillota; class Bacilli; order Caryophanales; family Bacillaceae; genus Peribacillus; species Peribacillus sp. YIM B13481. The sequence continues at coordinate 27,346 of NZ_JBHZPE010000050.1, read as the reverse complement.
ACTTATGGTTCTGGTGGGTCATTTGGTGTTGATATTTTAGGAGTGGCTAAGTCAAATAGAGCTCCAGTTGTTGTTAATACAAAGAGTTATAGAGAGTTGGGATTGGCTAAGGATATAGTAGTTATTGAAAATGCTGGAGAATATTTTTATTGTTTATATATCAACAAAATGGAGAATAATGAGTGCCCAGTAATAGCGTGGAATAGACAAGGGGGACTTGATGACTGCAATACAGCAAAGAACTTTTATGAGTTTTTATCACAAAGGTTATTGGATGCAAAAGAAGCATGGGAAGAAGATTTTTAAAATAGATAACTAGAAGCAATTACAAATGGGACATGCCTTATAGGGTTTATGTGAAAATTAATTGAGAAGATAAAAGGTATTAGGGAACGTTGGTAGCTTGTCGAAATGTACATAAAAGGATGTGGTTATTAATGAATAATGATAAACCTCTTAAATCAGAAACCCCAATATTAGGAACAGACCACACTATGTTAGATTTCTGGCAATGGGGATTTTCAAAAATTTTAACAAACAACCTAAGGGGAATTTTTGCTGAGTTTTTGATTGGAACTGCCCTTGGCTGTTTAAATCAATTACGAGTTGAATGGGACGCATATGATTTAGTTTATAAAGGTATGAAAATCGAGGTGAAATCCTCTGCGTATATCCAAGCATGGCATAAGGAAAAATATTCAAACATCAGTTTTAGTATTGGGGCAAAAAAAGAATATGATTATGAAACAAATACATATAGCCCGACCGTAAAACGGAATGCAGATATTTATGTCTTTTGTTTACTAAAAGAAAAAAATTTAGAATTAATTGAACCATTAAATATGACACAATGGGAATTTTACGTTGCATTAACTAAAGACTTAGATATGCATTTTCCCCATCAGAAAACAATATCTTTAAATTCACTCAAAAAAATAGCTCAACCAAGTACATATGAAGAATTAAAACAGACTATAGATGGTCTATTGTAGGGATTACATTTAAAGGGATCCAGTAGGTAAAAGTAACAGGAAATAAGTCAATGCAAAATGCACCGCCCTTGTCTATATCTAAAACGGTCAAATTGATACAGAATATTACGGTAACTCCTACATCAACCCGTATATTCGTAACCATCTTCATAGTAACTAACAAGCAAACTAGTAGCGAATATTACGCTTGAAAGCGACACCTTCATTAGAAGAAACCAACGGGGATAAAAAGCACCCCCATTGTTAGACACTATCTAACAATGGGGGTGAGTTTTTTCTGACTAATTATACGAAAGACGTAAAATTACATGCAATTTTGAGTACTTGGAAGAATAAAAAACCCAACATTTTGAAGCGGAAATCAAAAGATAAGCTAGCCTAAGTGGCATTATCGCTTGGGGTTTTAGCCTATTTAACGGTTTTGTAAAACAGAGATAAGTCCACTCTTTAAGGAATAACCCAATTAAATATGATAAGGGCATGTTTTGATTAATTTTTTCAAAACATACTTTTCCTGTTTGTTCATCTATCGTATTAATTTACAAAATTTGTTTCAAAGCTACATACGGTATTAAATTCAGTATTGCTCAAAATAACGATGTCTTCGTTGGTGGGTATATGAAACCAATTAATTATGGTAATATAACTAAAACGGAAAATACGTTCGCTTAATCATTGTAATCAGTAGCTGAATGTTATATGCTGCTTATAGAAGGTTTTATATAGGGGCGAGAGAATTGAATGTTAGAGAAAAAAAGTATAAACTAATAGATTTATTTGCAGGTGCGGGTGGCTTAAGTAACGGATTTCAGCAAACAGGAAAATTTGAAATAGTTGGGGCCGTAGAAATTAATAAAGAAGCTATTGAGACATATATATATAATCATCAAAGTGACAAAAAAATAATAATTAAACCTTCCGATAGTGAAATAAGTGATATTAGTGACATTGATTTCGAGGAATTTATGATAGAAAAAGGAATAAATCCTTTAGAAACAGTAGTAATTGGTGGGCCACCATGCCAAGGATTTTCAAATGCAAATAGGCAAAAGAATTATTTAATTTCAGGTAATAATCAACTCGTAAAAGAGTATGCACGTGCAATAGATAAAGTTAGACCAGTAGCGTTTCTAATGGAAAATGTTAAAACTATGAATTCTGCTACCCATAAGTTTTTTGTTACAGAACATGCAGATGATTCGATTTATGCTTATAGTTCTGAGCAACATTTACAGAAGATAAGTGGTGGTGAAGATCCTTTTTGGAATGATGAAGAGTTAATCCTACTTGAAACAGATAAAGAAGAATATAAAGATTTAATTAATCGAATATTAAAGATGAAACATGTTAAGCCACTCATCACAAGCGAAACAGAGCTTTCTAGAATTAGAAGTGTAGTTCGTAAATTAAAGAAAACAAAACCTTACAATCCAACTTCAGTTAAGGAAAAGAAAGAACTATTAGAAATTCAACAAATTATTGATTCTCTTTTAAGATATAATTTTGGTGAATTGAATACTGAAGAACAAATGATGGATATAGTGAATATAGCTATTCATACATTTAAAAAGATAGCTAACGGTAGTAACATTGACAACGAAAAAATGTTAAACAATCTTCAAAGTTTTGTTGAAATCAATCAATTGTTAAGGTACCTGAAAGAAATTGAAGATGAAAATATTTTAAAAATAGGAAATCCTAAAGTGCTTGGAAATGGAAGTTTAAAAGTTGTAGTTGCAGTCAAATCTTATAACATTGTTGTTTATCTAGAAAAATTCTTTAAACATTTAGGTTATAAAATAACTTTAGGAACGGTACATTCTAATCATTATTTTGTTCCTCAAAAACGTCAAAGGTTTATGGTTTTAGGTGTGAAATCGAGTGCAACAATATGTGATGAAATTACATTTCCAGAAAGATATGCTGAAAAGAATTTCACTGTAAGAGATGCAATTGGAGATTTAGAAAAAATTGATCCTACAAAGAATGTTAAGGAAAATAAGTTATTTTACAACGTTGAAATTAATAGTACCGAAATGCAAAATTATTATCGCTCTGGCATGGGAGAAAATATAATATATAATCATATTAATACAGACAGTGAGCCATTGAGTAAACAGAGATTTGAAGAAATTAAAAATAAAGAAGGTAAAAATTTTCATAGTTTATCAACAGAGCTTCAAGACGTTTCATACACTGATGCGTCTAGAACTCAAAATACAATATATTTAAGATTAGATTATGATGTCCCGTCCCCAACAGTGATTAATGTTCGAAAGTCTATGTGGCAACATCCTACAAATGCAGTTGCCTTAAGTATAAGAGAAGCAGCTAGGTTACAATCCTTTAAAGATAATTATATTTTTAAAGGATCTAAGGATAAGCAATATCAACAAATCGGTAATGCAGTGCCGCCATTAATGGCAAGAGCAATGGCTGAACAGATTCTTTATTATTTAGGGGAAGAACCTAATCAATATTTAAAAGATGAATTTAGATAGTATTATAGCAGTAATCCATTTGTAATGGTTTGCTGTTTTTTTTTTGAAAGTTTGTTAGAATAATTTAAAAGTAAAAAATAGGTGGAGATTATGGCTACAATTCAAACACAACCGAATGCAGCTCCTGTAATTCAAGCTCTTAGAAGTATAGGTTATAATGCACAAACAGCAATTGCTGATATAGCTGATAATAGTGTTGATGCAAAAGCTCAATATATTCATATTGAATTTGAATATGAAATGGGAAATGGTTATATCAAAATAGAAGATAATGGAACAGGCATGACTGGCGCAGAAATACAGCAAGCAATGACATTTGGATCAAAGGATCCCAGAGAAAAGAGAGCTAAGGAAGAGCTGGGTCGCTTTGGGATGGGGTTAAAAACTGCGTCATTTTCTATGGGGAAACGATTATGTATTATTACAAAAAAGGATGGAATAATTTCTGAACGCTGTTGGGATTTAGATTATGTCAGTGATAAAAATGAATGGCTATTATTTACAACAATTCCTAATGAAATTAGAAATAAAATTGGTCGAGTAGAAGGGAATAGCGGAACCATTGTTTTTATAGATAGACTAGACAGATTTTGTGGCTTTGGAACGCACAAGGTGTTGAAACAAGACAGTTATTATTCAAAGGTGAAGCGCATTCATAGATACTTAGAAATGGTCTTTCATGTGATTTTAGAGAAAGGCCTAGTAATTACGATTAACGGTAACACTTTATCCCCTTGGAATCCGTTTTTACAAGGCAATACAAGACGGATTGAAGGTGAAGAGCAAATGATTAGGGTGAATAAAAAGCTGGTAAAAGTCACCCCTTTTGTGCTTCCCCACCCATCTACGTTTAATCAAGTAGATTATAAACATGCAGGTGGTGTAAAAGGCTGGCGTGATCAACAGGGATTTTATATTTATAGAGAAAATAGAATGGTTAGTTTTGGTGATTGGTTTGGTATGTTTCCAAAGGATGTACCATCAGAACTGGTCAGAATAAAAATAGAGTTTTCAAATGATGCTGATGATGATTGGAAAATCGATGTGAAAAAATCCACAATTTCTGTCCCTGATGAAGCGAGAGAAGACTTACAATCAATAGCAAAATTTTATCGAAAAATATCACAAGAAATGATGCTCTATCGTACAAAAGCTACACGAACAGGTGAGAAAATAAAAGGGACTTTAAATACGTGGGAACTATCGACAGATGATGTAAATAGTTCCTATACTATAAATAGAACACATCCTGTAATAACAGAAATTTTAAAAATCATTAATTCTGATGCTAGAAGAAAGCTGAATGTATACCTTAAGCTGGTTGAACTAGGTTCACCTAATAATCTTTTAAAGACTGCCAATTTGGTAAAAAAAGAAGGGCAGCAGATTGATGAGAAATCAAAGAATTTGGTAATAGATTATACGGAAATTTTATTTAGTTCAGGTATTGAACTAGATATTGATAAAGTTGCAGAAACAATCTCTATGATGGCTGGATTTGAAGGTATTGAGATTTATACGATTAAAACAATCATTGAGAAAGAAGTGAACATAGATGTTTCAAAAAATACGTGAAGAATATTTAGTTTTAGTAGATAATTTATACACAATTTTTAAGAATTCTGGTTTTGATAAACCTTTAGATTTAGCAATTAGAAATGCTCAAGAAAAAATCATTAAGGATTATGGGGATCTAGATTCAAAGGATTTAGAGAGCCTATCTTTAGAGGCCTATTCGAAATATGATTCGATAAATGTGCGTAAAGCAAATTCAATTAGAAGTAATGATAACATACCTTGGTTTGAAAATACTCATCCGACTTACTCATATTTCTGGCCTCGATATGAAAAGTATTTACAAAAAATTAAAAAGTGGCCACGTGATACAGTAGAAACTATTAATGTTACAACTAACGATATTTTAAAAAGCATTGGAAATCCTAAGAGTACAGAGACATTTGATAAAAGAGGATTAGTTTTAGGACATGTACAATCCGGAAAGACAGCAAACTTTACAGGGTTAATCAATAAAGCATTTGATGTAGGCTATAAATTAGTAATTGTTTTAGCTGGTATGCATAATGATTTACGCTCTCAAACTCAACTACGTTTAGAAAGAGAAGTAGTTGGTACTGTCGATAAAATTACTGGTGAAAAACAGGGTGTAGCACTAGTTAAAACAGGAGGTACACAAATTGAGACGTGGACTACTGTACAAGACGACATTTCTACCAATAATGCAATCGGTATTAAAAATTTAGATAAGCCGATATTACTTGTTGTAAAGAAACAAAAAGATGTACTGCCTAGTTTAATTGATTTATTAAGAAATAGTATTAAGCTTTCAGAGATGAGACCACCAGTATTAATTATAGATGATGAGGCAGATCAAGCTAGTGTTGATGCTTCTAAAAAAAATATTGAAAATCCTAGCAAAATTAATCGTCTAATCAGGGAATTATTAAGTTTGTTTGATCAAAAATCCTACGTTGGTTATACAGCTACACCATTTGCTAATCTACTAATAAAAGCAGATGCAAACCATACTGATGTAGGAATGGATCTATATCCAAAAGATTTTGTTATCGCATTGCCTAAACCGGATGGTTATTGTGGACCAGATGAATACTTCAATACAACAGGTTATTTAGAAGACAATAAACCTATGTATATTAGGCACTTAAGCTCAGAAGATATTGTTATTTTAGATAAAATGAGAACAAAAGATGATGCAGAATTATTTACAGAAGTTCCTAGATCTATGCAGGAAGCTATATTAGCCTTTTTACTTTCGACTGCTATTAGAAATTTAAGAGGTCAGATTGGTGAGCATAATTCAATGTTAATCCATACTTCAAGACTTACAGATGTTCAAAACTCTATGTGTGGTGTTATTAACGGTTTCTATAAGAAATTATCAAATGACCTAATATACAATTCGAAAAATGAATACATAGCTACGCTACAAGAACTGTACGAGAAAGATTTTTTAGAAGTGCAAAGTAGTTTTGAATTGTCACAACAATCTAGTATTCTTGCTTGGGAAGAAATCTATAAAGAAATTAAAGCTGTAGCAGGTAAAGTGGAAGTGATGGAGATTAACGGAGAGAGCGAAGATGCTCTTGAGTATGATAAATACAAAGAAAACGGACTGTATGTAATTGCAATTGGAGGAAATAAATTATCGCGTGGTTTAACATTAGAAGGATTAACGATTTCCTATTATTATCGTGGTAGTTCAATGTATGACACACTAATGCAAATGGGACGTTGGTTTGGCTTCCGTAACGGTTACATGGACCTATGTAGAATCTATACAAGTAAAGAAATTGCAGAGAATTTTGAGTATCTTGCTGGTGTTATGAGTGAGCTAAGAGAAGAGTTTGAAAAAATAGCAAGAGATGGCTTAACACCAGAAGAATATGCAGTAAGAATGTTAACGCATAAAAAAATGACAGTTACTAGTCCAGCAAAAATGGGTACGGCGGAGTCTCCTATTATTTATACAGGAACAATGCAACAAACACGTAGCTTTGAGAAAAACAAAGAATTCTATATAGATAATATGGAGGCTACCGTTCATTTCATTAATAGTGTAGAACAAGAATTTGAAACTACTAGTAAAAGCACTAAGTACCATATTGCTAAAGATGTCCCTAGTCAGATTATTATCAATTTCTTAAAAAAATATAAAACTGTTTCTTCAGCACGAATTGTTAATAGCAAAAAAATTGCAGATTATATTAGCGATATGAATAAAAAAAGCCTGTTTGAAAAATTCAATATTGCTGTTGTGGATATAACGAAAGCTACATTAAATAGCCAGAAGGCAATTGATAATGGGATTACTCCTTGGAAAGTAAATTTAGGGAAGTTATCGATTGAAAGTGCTGTTATTCGTAGTATTGATCAGGATAAAAGTAAAGGGATCGGTGTAGTAGATTTAGGTGCGATTGTTGCAGCTAATCAAGAGTTTATTGACATAGATCGAACCACAGATAAAAAGGTAAATATAGAGTTAAGAGCAAATGAAAATCCGCTACTTTTAGTTTATCCATTACACCCACAAGTCAAATCATTTAGTAATTTAAAAATCGATTTTAATGGAAATTTAGTGCCGATTGGGCTAGCTTTTTCTTTTCCAGATATTGTAGAAATACCATTCGGAGATATTGATCATGAAAGAGCAAAGAAAGAAGGGGTTTACATTTACAACAATACAGTTGGAAAGGGTGCTTCTAATGATTAATATCTCAGAAAGATTCAAGTTACTAATTGAACAATCAAAAAACGAGGAGTCAGATGAAATTTACCGCTTAGAGCCAATCTATTTTCAAACACCCTTTATATTAATTGGAATTGATTTACTGAATTTGCAAAGACGTATTTATATTGATATTACGAGTGAAAAATGGGAGGAAGATCAATTGAAATCTTTCCCTAAATGGAGAGGTATCGATATAGGACAAGAATATTTTTCGCAAATTGGTCCATTAAAGGACAAAAATTTCTTAGTAATTTCTCAAAATGTAGAGGGTAGCGAAGAAATATTTGAACAAGTGCTACAAAATTTAGTTAATCATATTTTAATTGAAGAAGTGTTGCCGCTTTATACAGTAGTATATGAGGTTTTAGACCGTTGGCATAATTTTTTTAAGAGAAAATGGGATACCAAATTAACCCTTGAAGAAGAAATGGGACTATTTGGAGAGCTTTATTATATCAATAAATGGCTTGAAATTTTTCCACAAGAGCCCCCTTTAATTATTAAAGATTGGAAAGGTCCGTTAAAAAACCGAATCGATTTTGTTAGTAAGAATAGTGGAGTAGAGATTAAAACAGTCGCACCTAAAATAAGAGATGAAATTAAAATTTCGAATGAAAAGCAATTAGAGATTAATCCAGTTATTGATAGATTGTTTTTATATATATTAAAGGTTGAAGTAAATGATTCAACTGGTAAGTCTCTTCGAATTTTGATTGAAACCATAGAAGAGCAGCTTACTGATCGTGCACCTTCTTTAGCGGTACAATTTAAGGATTTACTACTTGAGGTTGGCGTTATTAGTGAAGATTATGATAAAAACTACTTTTTTGTACATGAGGAATTAGCGTACAATGCAACCGAAGAATTTCCTAAACTAACTTCAAAAAACTTACCAATGGGTATTACTAATGTTTCATATTCAATTGACATGACACATTGTAAAAGTTTTAAAGTTCCTTTAGAAGGTATATTCAATTTGAATAAATAAGGATGATTCATAATGAATGAAACTAAAAGAAAGCTAGATTTTTTTAATGAGTTTATTGACACTGTAGAACTCAAGGGACGGATTTCAGGAAGCCGGCAAACACCTTTCTTACAGGAAGTATTACCGTTTATAAATGCTGAAGATGAGCCAGCGATTATTTATTTTAGTAAAAAAGAGTCGAAAATTCAACTTAATGGTTATTTATATCAGGATGATATTAATACTTTAAACTTGTACGTAGTGGAATATGAGCCATTTATGGAAGATGATGAATTGCCAGTTGCTAATATGACATCCTTAAAAGAGTATGCGAATAAAGCGAAGCGATTCTATACAAATGCAGAACCGATTCTGCAATTAGCGGATCGGTCGATGGAGTATTATGATTTAACGAAAATGATTGTAGATAAAAAAGAAGAAATTGAAGAAGTTAATATTTATGTGATTACAAGTAATTTTTATTTATCGAATAAGCCGATTGATTTAACTATCCCAAGTGTAGAAACAGTTAATGTACATGTTTGGGATATGGATCGTATTTTCAAATTGTCAGAAGCTGAGCAAGGTATACGAGAATTTGATATTCATTTTGAATCGGAATATGGTGCAGCAATACAAATGATGCATGTTCCAAATAATACTGAAAAAGGATTAATAGATTGCTATATCGGTGTTATCCCAGCAAAACTTTTATCTAGATTATATGATGATTGGGGACCGAAATTAGTAGAACGAAATGTACGCTCTTTTTTACAAGCTCGCGGAGGCACGAATAAAGGAATACGTGATACATTAAAAGATGAAAGCCAACGTGAATTATTTGTTGCGTATAATAATGGTATTTCAAGTGTTGCAAAAGCAGGAGATATTGAACAAATTGGAGAGTCTAATCTTTATAAAATTAAGACATTAACAAGTTGGCAAATTGTTAATGGAGGCCAAACAACAGCCTCAATACATCAAGCCTATAAAAATGATGTTGATTTAGAGGGAGTTTACGTACAGTCAAAATTGACTATTTTAAATATTCCAGAAGAAATAGAATATAATGATGCTCAAATGGATCGTCATGCGCTTGAAGACGAAATGATAGCGAAAATTTCCGAATATGCTAATACACAAAATAAAATAAATAAGTCAGATTTACTTGCAAATACCCGCTTTATGTCTGATATTGAAAAACTTTCTCGTAATATCTGGATTCCTACACAAGATAATCGTAAAGAGGAGTCTAAGTGGTATTTCGAACGTGCACGCGGACAGTATATGGTTGATATTAGTAGGCGTTCAAAAGGAAAAGAACAAACTGCTTTTAAAAAAGTTTATCCCAAAGAAAAAGTCATAACAAAAGTAGAGATGGCAAAATATTTTATGTCTTGGGAGGGTTATCCACATGTATCAAGTAAAGGGGGAGAAGAAGCGTTTAAACGCTTTATGGATTTAAATAGCCAATATTGGAAACAAAGTTCGGTTACGAATGATGAAGGTGAAGTTACAAAAAGTATTTTAAGTATCGATAGCGACTACTATAAGCAACTTATAGCTGGAAGAATTATTAATGCATTTGTAACTAGTATTGTTGAGAGAATGAATTTAAAGGGTTATAGAGCAAATGTTATTTACTATACGGTAGCTATGTTAAATTACTTATACGGAAAAGAAATAAATTTAATGGAAATATGGCAACAGCAAGCTCTTTCTAATAAGTGGGAAGATATTGTTCGGGCTATTGCTAATAATGCTTTAAATTATCTTAGAGAATCTGCTGGTGATCAAAACGTTACACAATGGGCGAAAAAAGAAGACTGTTGGAAAGGTTTTATTAAAGAATCGGCAGTTGTGCTAAGTGGGATGATTTAAATGGGAGAGAGAAACATGTATTGTAAAATATAGTCTAATTATTTGTTAGGCGGAGTAAGTATTATATGAGGCTAGCAAAGATGAATTATCACGGAATAATATTATGCAAACATTGTTAAAAAATGTATTAGAAGAATTAGATAATTAAGTTCCTGCTAGTTTATATACAGAGTTCATTAAAAGAGTATAGTCATCTCAATTGAGAAGACTATTTTTTTCGTGGAGTAACTGTTCCAGATCTGGAATGTCAGCAGGAGCCCATTTTTAGTGAGTTTATATTTTCTCGCTTTAACCATATGACTTTAGAATATTCATTTGTAGTTGGAGTATCTTCAATAATGAAGTAAGCCCATTTAATAAAAATGATCCTTGGAGTCATGACGCAGCCAATCACTTCTGAGGAAGCAACACCAGTCTTGCATAGCTACTTAACAGAAACATAGTATCGAAAACAAAATCTTTACATTGATCTTAAAAATAGCTTGTAAAATACTCTCGCGAAAAGCATCCCCATAGACCATAAAGGCGACTCTTAATCCTGAGCAAATGCATTTAGAGGTTCCACAAATATAAACGGTCTGATCTGGAAGCAAATTAAACATAGGTTGATGATAATCAGAGATAATGCCTGCTGTTAGGAAGGCATGAATATCATCCTCAATCAAAATTAAACGGTAATTACGTATGATTGCAGCCAATTCATGCTTTCTGAAATCTGAAATCATAACAGTGGTAGGATTGCAGCAAGGAGGCATTAGAAAAATACCGTGAATCTTTGTTTTAGAACATTGCTTTTCAAGTTCATCTGGCAGCATTCCAAATTGATCTCCGGGAATAGGTACTAATTGTATGTGAAGCAATTTTGCTAACTCGATAAAATTTGAATATGTATGTAAATCGATTGCAATACGATTACCAGGCTTAAACAACGCAGTCAATGTAATCGCCAATGCGTTTTGGGCTCCAGAAACAATGGCTACATGCTCTGTGTCTGCGTTAATGCCGAATGATTCCATCCAATTTAGCCCTGCTTTTTTTTGATGAGGGATACCTGTCGGATCATTGTAATTCAGTAGTTGGTCCAAATAACTTTTATCTGAAACCGTCTTTATATTCTCTGCAACAATATTATTGGTTTGCTCAAAAGAGGCTACAAAACCAAGATCGATATTGTTTGTGCTTTTATCTGTAGAAATGGTAATGGAACGAGCTGCATTAGGAGCAACGAAGGTCCCCCTTCCAGTAACCGCATAAATCAAACCTTTAAACTCGCATAATTTGTAGGCGCGGGTAATAGTTGTAAAGTTTAGGTCAAGAAAGTCTGCCAATTCGCGTTGTGGGGGTAACTTTGTTCCAGGTGCTAAAAAGCCTTCTATAATATCTTGTTCAAGTAAAGACGCAATTGAATAGTAAAAAGGACGTTTCAATGCTTTCTTATCAGGTTTCCAGGACATTGGATAATTATCAAATGAATTTACTGGCATAAGTCACCTCTCTCAACATTTTCATACAATAATAGCATTATTGTATGGATTTTGTGAATTTTGAAAGAACGTCTCTAAAAAAGAACCCATAAGAAAGTAAAAAAATCTATTAGAACCACCAGTAAAGAACATTGTATTCCATACAATGTTCTTGTTTAGTGTATGGATTTAATGTGTTAAATTTGAAAAAAAACTAACTTCTTAGGATGTGAATCATATGAACAAGAAAAATCAAATATGGATGGCATTTCGTTCGGCCTTTCCTTTTACAATTCCGATTTTTGCAGGATTTGTTTTTTTGGGAATTGCTTATGGAATTTATATGAATTCTTTGGGTTTCAGTGCAATTTACCCAATTATAATGAGTCTTACAATATTTGCGGGATCCATGGAGTTCGTTGCAGCTAATTTATTGCTCATAGCGTTCAATCCGATTAATGCCCTTTTTGTAACTCTAATGGTGAATGCACGCCATTTATTTTATGGTATTTCCATGCTTGATAAGTATAGGGGAACAGGGAAGAGAAAATATTATCTGATTTATGGAATGTGTGATGAATCTTTTTCCATTAATGGTACCGTTAATATTCCAAAAGATGTGGACAAGGTCTGGTTTATGACTTTTGTAACTCTTCTCAATCATTTCTATTGGGTTTTAGGAGCAACAATAGGCGGAGTTTTTGGATCTCTTGTGCATTTTAACACCGAAGGGCTTGAATTTGTTATGACTGCTCTCTTTGTTGTAATCTTCATTGAACAATGGATGAAAGAGAAAAAACACCAAATTGCTCTCGTGGGGCTTGGGCTTTCGACAGTAAGCCTTATTATTTTTGGGGGAAACACCTTCATCATCCCTGCTATGGCCGCTATTTTGGGGATGCTGACCATTCTTAGAAAACCGATAGAAAAGGGGGAGGTCACAATATGATGATGAGTTTAACGCAACAGATCATCACGATTGCTATGGTGGTCTTAGGGACAATGCTTACAAGGTTTCTTCCATTCGCTATTTTCCCATCGGGTAAACCCACACCAGCATATGTTCAGTATCTTGGCAAAGTTTTACCTTTGGCGACATTAGGACTGTTAGTAATATATTGCTTCAAAGATGTAAGCCTATTATCCGGTAGCCACGGTATACCTGAATTTATTGGAGTAGTTACGGTAACTCTGCTTCACTTTTGGAAGAAACAGATGCTTCTCTCTATTGCGGGTGGAACGATTATCTACATGATTATGGTTCAATCGATTTTTTAATAGTATTGATAATAGTACCATTCTTTCTCACCTCATTCTTTATACATAGGTGATAAGATAAATGTCTCAAAAGGTTCCTTTTTCATTTTTAATTATTATAGGTCTAATGCTATTTGCATTGTAAGCCCCTATCATTATTTCCACTATTTGTTTGAAGCTCTACCAAACAAAGATCTAATGAATAAAGAAGAAATAGATTGCCGTGGTCATCTGATTTACCGTCTATATGCAGAGTACCAATGAAAAATGAAACAACAAAAAGTAGGCCTGAAATACACCACTCATGTAGTTAATTTAGGGCTACTTGACGTTTTCTTTTAGATAGGGTTGGGTAGCGTCAAAAGGTTTTATCAATGGCTTCAAGATAAACTTCCCTGTGATTGGAATTCATCCCCGTAAAAGTAGATGTCATTCATTTGTTTCCCCCTTAGCATTATATGATTAGGATTTTAAATTCCATATCTTGAAACTAATGATCTTGCTAAATATACTCCCTTGAATAAGATTATATTTCAACGTTTTAAAAAATAATTAGTCGGAAGTTTTTGAGTCAACAGGACCCGATTCAAAACAAAGTAGCAAGCCATGCCCATTTTTGGCACTGCCCAAAAGAAAAAAGCCTTGCAGAAGTTCCGGATTGGTTATCCGCCAGCTGCAAGGCTTTTCTTTTACTTTAAAATGGGTAAACGTACAAAAATCCCTAAGGTTGTCTGTACCCCTAATACAAAAGTGGACGATGCTTCAGTAATATAAACCTCTTTATCGTCATTAAAAAATACAGGTAGCCTGGGTTTTAAAGCTGAATGTGCAAAATAGCACTTAAAATAAGCGCAAATTATTGACTAAAGTGACATGTCAGGCTATATTCTATATGATTTTTCAAAAGTGTTTCGTAACTCGCTGTTATCTGTTTTTAATGAAACTAATATGTTAAGTAACTTAGCCGAAAAGAAACCGAAATGAACTTTTGATAAAATAAGTTTTTATGGAGATGGATTTTTTGTTAGTTAAAGAGGGGGATTAAGGGTGGAGGAACATGTGAAAAAGGCTTTAGTAGAATGGAATGAAGAAATTAGTGATGTATTAAATGGGATAGAAAAAGAGTATGAAGAAGTTAAGCGTGACCTTCAGGTTTATTCCTATAAATTCAATATCACCAAGCAAGTTGTACAATCCACTATAAATGATGAAATTATTAGAAACATCCGCGAGCAATATCATAAACCTTTTGAACAAAAATTGAACGAATTGAAAGAGTCTATAAAAGAGCTGGAAGAAAAGAGAAAGGTTTTTCAAATGTTTGTCGATAAAATTGAAAAGGTTAGTGAAAGAGAAGAAGGAAAACCGCAAATATCAGTCATATAAGGCAGCGAAGGCTAGGATAATCATAGCGACTCTACTATTCTATACACAACTACCATGGCAGCGAATATAACTGCTTTTTTTTGCTGGAATTGACAAAAAGCAGCCCCTTGTTTACCCCAACATCTACCAGGGTACACTATCCTATAAACAGGAAATGGGGGAATTCTATGTGGAATGCGGTCTTTTGGGGAGGGGTTTCGGGTTCTGCTGTCCTGCTTGGCGCACTAGCCGCTATCTTCATTCCGATAAAGAAAAACATCATTGGCTATATTATGGCATTTGGAACGGGCGTATTGATTGGTGCGGCAGCATATGAGCTGCTTGCAGATTCGGTGCGTGATGGGGGAATCTGGCCGACGGCAATCGGATTCATAGCAGGAGCCGCCGTGTTTACTGGCTTGGATTTTCTTGTTTCCAAAAAAGGTGCGGTTAAAAGGAAACGGTCCAATAATAGCTCTTCGAAAGAAGCGGGTCTAGCCATTTTCATTGGGACGGTGATGGATGCCATACCGGAGTCGATCATGATTGGCGCAAGCTTAATAAGCGGTGGCTCGGTAAGCTGGCTATTGGTCATTGCCATCTTCATCAGTAATATTCCGGAGGGGCTCTCAAGTACAACAGGTCTGCTCAAAAGTGGCTATTCCAGGAAGAAAATCATGCTGCTGTGGTTTTCCGTCCTGCTTATTTCGGCACTATCCTCGATGTCGGGCTATCTATTCCTCGATCATGCCCCGGACTATGTCCTGGCAGCGATGGCAGCATTTGCAGGCGGCGGAATCATCGCCATGATCGCTTCAACGATGATGCCTGAAGCATATGAAGACGGAGGACCGATCACGGGCATATTCACCGCGGCAGGCCTGCTTATCTCTTTGGTTCTGGATTCGATGTGATAACGAAAAGCTGAGATTGTCCCCTTGGAAGGAAAGGGGGCATTTTTTTTTGTATAAACTCTATCATAGTACGAAATGCATAGGCGAAATAAGGAAATCTACTCTAAGAATAATTGTTGGTGTTAAAATATCATTTCAAATCATACACTCTTCATATAGATTTTAGATATTGAGGAGATGTTAGAAATGAACTTCGAGATGCAAATAGCGAATATGTTAGCTAAAAATATAATGGGGTTTATTGAATTCGTCCGTGAAAATCATGAAAATAAAAACAATTGCCTTTGTTTAAATAGAGATAAATTGTATCAATTGAAACTTCTTGTTGAGGAGTTTAAGTTTCAAGTATTGGCAGATGAACTTAAACGAATCAATCGGTTTACATGGGATGAAAACTACACGCATTTATTAGTTGATAGATTCAGGAAAGGATTGGGCATCATTGAAGAGTACGTTGAAAACAACTACAGTGACTTATTCATTTTTACCGCTAGACTTTACACATTGAATAACCTCAGCTTATTATTTTGCAAGGAGGAAGAATCGGGCACAGTCTTCCGCGAATAAAAGAAGAGCACATATTATCGTATATAATATGTGCTCTTCTTTATTTCACTATAGGGATAGCTGACCAAAAGATTCTCATTCTTTTATATGCTCCGAGCCCGATCTTATTTGCTTGGCATCGTAGAGATATATTGTTTGACTACTTCATAAACATATTCTTGATTGGCTGCTGCTGTATTCGGGTTATATTTACCGCCATTCGCTTTATTATTGGATAGCACTCGTATACCTAAGAAGGGAACATCGTAAGCTTTTGCGATTTGGGCAGCCGAAGCTCCTTCCATTTCCTCAACAGATGTACCATATTTCGTATGGAACCACTTAATCCGATCCACTTCATTATTCCAAACGTCTGCAGAACCGATAGTACCATCGACAACCTTACCTTTTGTGTAGGTATCTTTAACTGCATGAGCAGCCGCGAGTAAATCCTTATCTCCCTCGTAGTAGCGTGGTTTTTCAGCATTAGGATCTTCTCCTGCACTTCCTTTAGAAGCCATTAGGTCCATCGGTTTCCATATAGTTGGATCAATTCCTTGGTTTTCAGTTTTATCTTCTGTTTTTAATGAACCTAGGTTTACCGTTCTTTTTCCTAAAACAATATCAAAAACGTTTAAACTTGGATCATGACCGCCTGATGTGCCTTGATTGATGATGGCGATAGGGTTATATCTTTCTATAGCCAATGCTGTAGCGGCAGCTGTGTTTTCCATCCCTTTACCTGTTTTTGCAACGATTACAGGATAATTGTCTAAAGTTCCAATGTAAAATACAAAATCTCCTGATTTTTCCTCTTTAACATTTTTTAACTTTTTCGCGAAATTTTCAGCTTCGATTGGCATGGGACCTTGAACGATTATAGGCCTTTGAGCCTTTTTTTCTGCCGTTTCATTTTTGGGAGCAGAACTGCAAGCTGCAATCATCGACACGAAAAGTAAAGTAATGATTCCTAATAACGAGTACTTTTTTAACCTGTTTTTTCTCATATAAACTCTCCTTCAAACAAATTATCTGATCGTTTTGATACACTCGTAGTTTTGGTCTAAAGAAAAAGGTCCAGAACGGCAGAATGATTTTTGCCTTCTATACCTACGAAAGTCAAAGTATAGATAATTAAGCAAACAATGAAGCGAATGCTAAATCATTAGCTGCCAAAAAAAAAACGGGCAACCGAATACTTTAACTCGTAGTCTAGTTCTTTAACTGGGAACCAGGTAGAAACGCTCAGACCATATTTCCGAGCATATATGAGTAATGATATGTACGATTATTACTTTGCTAATATAACAAATAAATAATAGATAATCAACGGAAAAAGTGAACATTAAATTAAAAATATTATTTAACGTTCGTGTTTATGGTGTGTTATTCATTGGAATCGTCAATTTTTTTCATATCATAAGGATTTATAGAGAAGTCTTAGGCACGTTCATTATGTGAATGTCTTCTGAATAGTATAATTTCAAAAGAGGTGAGAGGCCTACTAAATTAAATAACTTCCATAATAACAGGAAAAAAGCAGAAAGATTCATTCTGCTTTTTTATAGGCTTATTCGATTTAAAATTTCAGCATATAGCTCTTCGAGAGGTCGGGAGCTATCGAGGCTTAATACGGGGCTTTTTGATAATTTCATTTGATAGGATTGTTCTGCATAGGTGCCAGCCATGCTTTTATCTACTTTCGTCCTATATGTTTTACACCATTCTAAAAAGTCACTCGTATATTCCCCGTTTTCATCAAGCCACATTTCACTAACGTTTCGCTTCAATTCTCTATTCCGTAATCGTTCCATGCGAATCGATTCATCTAAAAAAAGGAAAACCAGGAGGTCGCGGTTGTTAAACCCTGTTGGGCACCAGGAAAAAATGGAACCAGAAGCAACATAATCACTGCAGGATTCCATGTCTTTTTGATACAATTCGTTACGCTTCTCAATCAGGTTATTTCTTGTAAAGGATTCATCTTCCCAAAGATAATGATCTGTATCTATCCACTTTATCTGTTCTTTTTCACTAATGAATTTTGCTAAGGTGCTTTTGCCAGTACCTGAGCCGCCAATTATTTGGACCTTCACGTACATATTCCTCCTACAGTGTATTCGTTAATTTTGAAATGGATCCGCCTTGGAGTATTGAAGGATGAGCGTTTTCAGTTTGTATTTTCAATTCCGCGTTAGTAAATCCACCATAAAAAGATGGCTAAAGCGATCATTGAAGAGATGATACCAAGCACTGCTTTCCACTTTGGTGAAGCGTTCAACCATATAAAGACGCTGCTCACTATCATTCCAATAGAAAAAAGCACGCCGCTAATCACTTTCATCCATGCAATTTCAAAAATTGGTTCGACTAACAAGAATACCCAACCGAGTGCGACTAAACCATATGTAGAGATAAAACGCTTACTCGTAAAAGTAGTCTTCACATCATTTCGTTCTTCTTCTGACATCTTTTTATACTCCCGCCACATCATGAAGGCCGGAATCCCTAACATTAAAACTAATCGTACGATTGCATCTATATTCATTAAGTCCTCCAGAAATTACAAGCTACCATCCATATACGATTGTTCCTGGTAAAAGTTTCAACATCTAGATTGGGAGCAAGCTGGAAGGACATTCCTCATAATGACTAACTATGCCGTTATACCCCTATAGATCCAATTGTTTAAGGGGTATTATCATGTCAAAAAGGAGAAAAAATTCTGAAGATGAAATGGCTTAAAGAAGTTCGCGGAATGCGGCAGTGTGCAAGGCTTTGTCAGGATTTATCATGATCGACCAGGGTTATGACTACATTTCCCTTTTTATGTCCTTTTTCTACATATCTATGAGCCTCGGGAATTTGCTCCAGCGGGTAGCGTTTATCAATGACCGATTTTATTTTTTCGGTTTCGATAAGCTCCTTGAGGAGTAATAAGTCTTCCGTAAGTACCTTTGCTATCCCTTGTCCTTCAACAGACACGTATCGTCCGTTCGGGGTCAGAGCTTTCTTGCAAGTGGCCTTCGAACTTTTCCCGACTGCATCAAAGATGATGTCATATCGCTCATTCCTTTTCGAAAAATCCTCTTCCGTATAATCAATTACCTTATCGGCTCCCAACGATTTCACCAATTCAAAATTGGCGGCACTGCATACTCCGGTAACTTCTGTCCCAAAGTATTTGGCAAGCTGTACCGCCGAAGTCCCTACCGAACCGGATGCACCGTAGATGAGGACTTTTTGTCCTTCCTGGATATTGCCTTTTCTGAAAAAATGCAGGGCTGTCGTTCCTCCAAAAGAAATGGCGGCGGCTTCCTCATAGGTCACATTGACAGGCTTAATTGCCATTGCCCCGTCTTCAGGTAAGCATGTGTATTCGGCATGGGCACCAAAATTCATTCCAGTCATGGCAAAAACCTGGTCGCCTTTTTTGAATTTTTTCACATTCCTCCCCGTTTCCTCTATCTCCCCGGCCAGCTCCACTCCCAGTATTGATTTTCGCGGTTTTCTAAGACCCAAGAAGATTCGCATCGGCAGCCATAGCAAGAAAGGGCTCTTGAAACTCCGGACTCTTATGTCCCCTGAAGCCACTGTTGCCGCATGGACCTTTACCAGTATTTCGTTATCATTGGGAGAAGGCTTTGCTACTTCTTTGAGTTCCAGTACATCGGGTGAACCGTATTTTGTGCATACCATTGCTTTCATAGCGAGCCTCCTTAATTTTTTGATTCAATCTTTTAATACTATGATAGAAGCTGTAATATAAAACTACATGTAAGCGAAACGGAAGAAACTTTTGAATGAATGCTTAAAAGCATTAGGTATTTGTCCGGCATCGGTCAGGGGCAAGTGTCTCGCTGAGCGGTCGAAATCCAAGGGACATTCTATAAGACAAAGGAGCTAAAAGTATGACCATTAACGAAAGACCGAGAAGAATAGTTTTAGATTTAGCCGTTACTTTAGATGGATTTATTGAAGGGCCGAAAGGAGAAGTTGACTGGTGCATTATGGACCCTGAAATGGGGTTCATTGATTTCTTAAATGATATTGATACAATTTTTTATGGGAGAAAGAGCTATGATTTATGGGGACAATATACTCCAGAAAATGAGGTATCCGATACTGAAAAAGAAATGTGGAAATTAGTACATGGCAAAGAAAAATTCATGTTTTCCAAAACAAAAAAAAGCACGGATAATAAAGTAACAATCATTAATGATAATATTGTTGAAGAAGTAAACAAATTAAAGAAAAAGCCTGGTAAAGACATCTGGCTTTATGGCGGGGCAAGTCTAATTACATCTTTTATAAGATTTGGGCTGGTTGATGAATTTAGGTTATCTGTTCACCCTGTTGTTTTAGGGGAAGGAAAACCTTTGTTTATTGACATGAAGGAGAGATTGAAACTAAAACTGGTTGATACAAAAAGATTTTCCTCTGGCGTTGTTCAACTTTGCTATCATCTTAATGAAGAGTAATTGCCAAGGTAATTCACGAGTAAAACCCCAAAACTCACGAGTAAATGCTTAGAATTCACGAGTAAAACCCCAAAACTCACGAGTAAATGCTTAGAATTCACGAGTAAATCCCCAAAACTTACGAGTAAAACCATAAATAGGAATCCATACTGACGTGTGGATCCCTTTTTTTATACCTTTTGCCATTTATAAATTATAAAATGTAATATATATATTGCAAAAGGTGAAATAAATCATATAATAAGAGTAAGCAATGGAATTAAATGGAGGGCGATCGACGATGGATTTATTTAAACGAACGAAAAAGATCAAGGATGAGCGGGTTGAGCATGTAAGAAATAAAATTTATAAAGAAATGTATCACGTCATCTTGGCCATTTGCCTGGTGAGTGCACTTTTCAAACTATATAAATATGGTGCAGGCAGCTGGGAGTTATATCTGGAATTCGTGATCATCGTTGCAGGAGGGCTGTATTACTTAGCTCGTTCCATTTTCTTAGGTGTACTCTGGGATGAAGTGGAAATGCATGACCGGACTAGTAAAACACCGATGAGCAGGAAGACAATTTTTGGCACAGTTGCTTTAGCCCTCATCATCGCTATAATTTTGGGGGTGAATAGTGCTGTATCCTATGCGGATAGCAGTTCCCAGGGTCTATGGTATTTTGTATTGGTATCGTTTGTTTCAGTTCTAATCTATTTGCCGATTTTACTTCTGTTTTTTGGTGGTATATACTTGCTAGCGAAGAAAATCGGAATGAAAAATAGCGAAGATAATAAGAAATTGTAGGTGCGAATCCTTTGAAAAATATAAAACTGAAGCTGGCGAGAGTAGAAAAGGACTTGTCACAAGATGAACTGGCCAAGATTGTCGGCGTTTCCAGGCAAACGATAGGATTGATTGAATCCGGGAAGTATAATCCCTCATTGAGTTTGTGCGTCGGTATTTGTAAAGCATTATCCCGTACATTGGATGATTTGTTTTGGGAGGAAGACTGATTAGGGGTATCCATTGACTTGGATATCTTTTTTTTTAGGAATTTATCAACAAAAAATGGGGGAAGGTATAGGTGAAGCTATAAGCAAAAATCTAACATTCGAGAGGGATGGTATGATGGATCGTACAATCGGTTACCTACGTGAGATATTGTCTAACTATACAGACCAATATCCTGAAGCGCAGGAAATTTATAATAAAATCAAAAGCGGACATTTTCATTCAGAAGAAGAGCTCGTCAATAAGCTAAGTGGTAAAGAAGCCAGACTCCTTAACCATATTCTTCCTCAAGAAATTAAGCATGCAAAGGAAGTCAGTGATACGGAACGGGTCTCTCAATTGTCGGAAGTATACGAACTGATTATTATATAATGAAACCTTGTCCATGGTGACCATGGACAAGGTTTTGTTGGTTTTTTTAATCCATTTCGCTAAGTGAATCCATATGGCTGGCTATCATGGCGATGATCGTGCTAGCTTCTTCCTTGCTGAAAATGAAATTTGTTTCATCCTTTATCAGGTCATCATCCGCTGTCCGAATCCGATTGATCCGTTTCAGCACTCCATCACCCGTTTCCTGCACAATCCCGAATTGATAGGTGACCTCCACTTCATTATCCTGGATATAGGCGGTCACTTCAGGCGTTTCCCAATCTACATCGATTTCGTATATATCGGAATCTCCGCCGCCGTCTGAATCATATGATTCATCATATTCATCATCCAGTTCATATTCATAATCGGTGTCATCCTCTTCCAGATAATTATGGAAGCTCTCATGGACAGCATCGACGATATCTTCAATATCTGAAAGGATCACCTTGCTAATCTGCCCTAAATCCGGCTCGAAGGATTCCATATAAAATTCCTCATTATGTGGATCAAAAAACAGCGTGGAAAAGTAATCCCTCTCATTGTCATCTAGCTCTGTATAAAATTCGATGCGTGGATGCTTAGATCCGCGTTCCACGATCATGCTGCCATTGCGGTCATATTTTTCACAAATTGATTTAAGATGATCCTGCAATTCCCCGCTTACTCTGTCAAACCATTCTAATGACATCCAACATCCACTTCCTTTCGTGATTATTATTTCCCGGAAAAAGAGAACATGACGTGCCATTTAAAGCCAAATGCAATTTAACTTCGCCAAAAAAATAATGAAACTTGTCAGTTATAAAAAAGTAATTTAAAGAGAAGATAAAATGAAATGAATTTCAAATATAAAAAACGGCTTAAATGTCCCCCGTATTTATGGATGGAAAAAGCTAAGGAATCTTTACCTTTTATGATTTATTTAGCAGGCTCTATATAGAAATAAACTCCAGTTTCAGTGTCGATTGTAGGACTTACCTCACTAGTTTGTGTTTTAACGATAGGGCTTTGTTCTTTACTTAATCCGGTATAAATTGTAAAGTTCTTTCCTGATTGTGTTTTTGTTCCATATTTTTTGACTTTTCCATTCTTAACAAGTACATCTTGATCTAATACAGTGTTGAAATTGGAGAACGGAACTTATGCTATCCGATACCCCGGTTTTACCGTTTCAAATGGAAATGCAGGTTACGATTTGCATTACATCTAACGGCGTGGAAAAAACAAAATGAATCTTTGAACCTGACGGCCAGGTAAATATGCCGCTTTAATTTTTGGCGATGTAACAGTCAAATTATCATTGAAAGTCAAAACTAATATACCGATAAAAAGCTGCTCAAATGATGGGCGGCTTTTTATTCGTTTTCCTGAAGAAATTTCAAGACCATGCTACTTTCATCCCGAAAAAGTTTATATAGAGTGTGAAAGGGGGTGAGTGGCATGGCAAACCAGATTCCAGTATCAAGTACGTTGCGGATTGATTTTGAGACGGGGTTAAATGAAAATGGGGCTCTTGTTTTCAAGCGGAGGTCATTTTCGAACATCAAGGTTGAGGCAACGGCGGACCAGCTATTTTCGACAGCTGTTGCAATCGCAAGCGTGCAGAATTATCCAATGGGGGAAGTGACTCGAGTGGATACAAGTTCATTGAGTGGTTAATCGACTTTTGGAAAGATGTCGGAAGAGGGGGGAGGTGATTTGAAATGGCTAAAGTACTGGAAATGATTTTCGTTACGGAGGAAGGGAAGACAGCGACGATTTCCGTTGATAATCCGAAGCCGGTCAATGTTAATACGATTAAACTGGCAATGGAACAACTGATTGCGGGGAATGTGTTCGTTGCATCTTCCGGAGGTTTCGTCGATTTGAAAGCAGCGCGAATTGTCGAGCGGAATGTCGAGGAAGTGGAACTGATCTAACGAACGGTAAGGGCATCTTTTTAGGACACCCAGGAAGAGAGGTGAATTACAAGTGGATCAAATCCTGCCATTTGTCAGTGATATTGGGTTCCCGATCATTGTTACCCTTTATTTGCTTCATAGGATTGAAACAAAATTGGATACTTTGAATGAAACCCTTGTAGAGCTGCCAGATCGCTTGCGAGAAGGGATTCCGAAGTCTGGTTAAGGAAAAGCGGGGAGCATCATGAGTGATAACATTCATGATGCTTTTCCTAATTGAAATGGAAAAGTTTTAATAGATTCTAGTTTTATTTCCAAACTATCGGGTATACATAAAACTGTAGTTAGTTCATGAAAAATCCAAATAATAAGGAGGAGTTTTAATGACTAACAACAATGAAAAAATGAGCAGGGAAGAAGCTGGCCGCAAAGGTGGGGAAGCGACAGCCAAAAATCATGATAAGGAATTTTTCCAGGAGATTGGCCAAAAAGGTGGAGAGGCCACTTCCGAAAATCATGATAAGGAATTCTATCAGGAAATTGGCCAAAAAGGCGGAGAGGCACGTGCCAATCAACGTGATGGCGGCAAATCTGACGGGTCCAATGATTGAAAAATGAGCTGGGAGAAGCAGGACTTAATGGCGGGGAAAAGAGTCGCCGTTAAATAGAAGGAGCGACCTGAAGTATTTAGCAGATTCTAGTTTTATAACCGTTCCAGCGGGTATATGACACATGTAGCTAGTTCATGGAAAATCCAAATAATAAGGAGGAATTTTTAATGACTAACAACAATGGTAAAATGAATCGTGAAGAAGCAGGACGTAAAGGCGGAGAAGCAACAGCCGAAAAACATGATAAGGAATTTTATCAAGAGATTGGCCAAAAAGGCGGAGAAGCAACATCCGAAAAACATGATAAGGAATTTTATCAAGAGATTGGCCAAAAAGGCGGAGAAGCAACATCCGAAAAACATGATAAGGAA
>NZ_JBHZPE010000050.1:0-2443 GCF_042787985.1 Peribacillus sp. YIM B13481 | reverse complement strand
CAACAGCCGAAAAACATGATAAGGAATTTTATCAAGAGATTGGCCAAAAAGGCGGAGAAGCAACATCCGAAAAACATGATAAGGAATTTTATCAAGAGATTGGCCAAAAAGGCGGAGAAGCGACATCCGAAAAACATGATAAGGAATTCTATCAAGAGATTGGCCAAAAAGGCGGAGAAGCGACTTCCGACAGTCATGGCAAGGAGTTCTATCAGGAAATCGGTGAAAAAGGCGGAGAGGCACGTGCCAATCAACGAGATGGCGACGGCAGCTCTGACGGTTCCAGTAATGGAAAAATGAGCAGGGAAGAAGCAGGGCTTAATGGCGGGGAAAAAAGCCGCCGTTAATATAGAATGAAAAATCAAGTAGAACTAATAAATGACCGGGGGAATGAATCATTCCCTCGGTTTCTTTATGTTATTCAACCATTGTCCCATAGAGATGCCCATCACAGCACATTGCAAAGAGTGCTTGGTGTAATTGAGTTTCAAAGGACAGAGATCATAAGTGGAGAATATGTTATTTATCGAATAAAAGGACAATTTGATGAATGAAAAATTATTAAGGGTAGGTACCACTTATATACCAGTTACTGATATAGAACTTGCTTCGGATTGGTATGTAGGTAAATTGGGTGCAGTGTTAAGTTATAAAGATGAAGACAAAGCAATTCTTAATTTTGCAAACCAAAGTATTTTTCTTGTTAAATCTAAAGAAAACCAAAGCTCCAATTTTTATGATATTTACGGTGAAGAACACTTTTCTATGACATTTGAAGTTAATGGGTTAAACGCTTTAAAAGCTGTTCGTCAAGATTTGATCGAAAAAGAAATAAAAGTTGGAGGAATTGAAAACAGAGGTCACACGGGGAGAAACTTTGTTTTTTATGATTTAGATGGTAATAAATTTGATGTATGGAGTGAATTAAGTCCAATATTCAAAGAAAAATATCTAATCTCGCGATAAAAAATATATACTCTTCATGAGCTAACAGGCGCGTTACTTCAGGAGCTGATCAGCAGCTCCTTTTCTTTATGCAACGATCGGGGCAGGATGGTTTAATAAGAAAAACTGGGCTATATATCACATCTGACACATACTGCGACATAAATGGGAAAAGATAAAAAAAGACTGTTTAATCATACAGTTCTAGTTTTTTATTTGATATTTCTTCTTTAACTAAAGGGGGCTTTAATTGTATTTGGGCGCTAAACTTCAGTTTTATTGTGCTTTTCGGTTATAATGGAGTTGGAAGTCTTCATTTACGATTATGAAGGCCCGAATTTTATATTATCTGAGGTCAGTATACCTTACATCAAAGGAGTTTATTCATAATGCATGTGCTACAAAAAACGCAAAAAATAGTTCGCTATCAGAATCAACAAGGAAAAATACATTACGGTATTGTTGAGGATGAGATGATATTACAACTGTCTAGCAGTTTTGCTGAACTTGTCAACAAGGAAATAAAGTATGACGGGGTAGAGCTGAAATATAGTGATGTAAAAATTCTGGAACCTGTAAAACCTTCGAAAGTGGTTAATTTCGGCTGGACATATGCAGGTCATGCAAAGGAAACAGGGGGAGAGGCAAACCTTGTAGAACCATTTCTATTCCTAAAGCCATTATCTTCGCTTATTGCAGACAAGGAGAAAATCATCCTTCCACCAAACGATCTATCCAACCAAGTGGAACTTGAAGGGGAAGTAGCCCTGATCATTGGAAAGCGCGGAAAAAACATCAAAGAAGAAGATGCGCTTGATTATGTGTTTGGTTGCACGATATTTAATGACGTCACAGCAAGAGATCTTACAAAAAAAGATCCACAGTTTACGCGGGGCAAAGGATTTGATACATTCGGACCTTTGGGGCCGTGCATCGTTACCGGGGTAGATCCTACAAATTTGAGAATTGTGACCACATTAAACGGCCGCGTTGTCCAAGACGGGAATACTAATCAAATGTCTCTAAGCATTCCGTTTTTAATCAGCTGGCTTTCGCAGGTGATGACGCTGGAGCCAGGTGACATTTTGGCTACGGGTTCACCATCTGGCAGCTGCCCGATTAAATCGGGGGATGAGGTCGTTGTTGAAGTCGAGAACATTGGTCGATTAACTAATGGTGTTCAGTAAGATTTGCCAGCATTCTTAATAACCAAGAATGATCAATCCTTTTTATAAAAGAATAATCCAATTAAATAGTATAAGGGCATGTTTTGATCAATCAAAACATGCCCTTTCTATTTTTTTATTCATTTATCAAGGTTTCTTGTATTAATTTGATCAAACTTTATTTCAGGGCTACAACCTCAATTATAGTGAAGTTCTTTTTGCTTATTAATGAAGTATAACAACATGCTTTGGTTCTTTTTATAAGGCTGTTTTCACATACTTTGTTGCTATTTACCAGGTAGTGAGTTGTGGTTGATTTCCCCTCCAGATGC